>NZ_JAVBIK010000003.1 GCF_032193805.1 Rhodoferax potami
GTAACCGGTCACTGTCCGGCGTTATTGCCTACGTTACCAAACCGTGTAATGGTGAACGCAATGGATTCTCGGCGAAGTGCTGCTTCCATTGACGAGGCGTCAGTTCTGAAACTCTGGAGGCGGGGTGGTGGCCTACGCGTTGCAAGACATCAACCAGGTAGGTGTAGGGGTCAATGTCATGTAAACGGCATGTCACGATCAGGCTCTGCATGATGCCCGCGCGCTTGGCGCCCACCTCCGTCCAGCAGAATAACCAATTGCGCCTGCCCATTGGTATCGCGCGCAAGGCGCGTTCCAGATGGTTCGTATCCATGGCCACATCCGCATCGCCCAGAAACACCTGCAGTTGCGCGCGGCGCTCGCGTGCATAGGCCAATGCCTTGGTCAACGGATTGCTGGGCAGGAAGCCTTGCCGCTCGAACTGCAAATCCACCCATTCAAAGAAGTTCTGCACCAGCGGTTTGCTGTGGCTTAGACGGTGCTCTCGTTTGGCATCCCCGTAGAGGTCACGTTCACGAATGGCTTCTTCCTGGGCGTAAATCTCGCCAATTTGCTGCAGCGCCTGGCCAGCGGCCTGTGGCTCGGCCCCTAGAGCTTCAAAGAAGCCACGCCTGCAGTGCGCCCAGCATTGGGCATGCGTAATGCCGGTCTTGGCAGCGTAACGTGCATAGGCCTCATAGCCGTCAGTGAGCAACACGGCATCTGTGGCCCCTGGCAGCCCCAATGCCTGCTGTACGTGCTCGTGGCGGCGCGACTCGAAATAGGCAAAGCACACCTCATCGAGTTCGCCGTACACAGGCCAGAAGTAGGCCGCCTTCATCTTGCCGGGCCCACTGCGCCCGGCCTTGATGGGGGTCTCGTCCATTGCCTTGACCCGGCTGTTGCGGATCGACTCGAGCTGCGTGTCGTAAATCGGCTCCAGCAGGGAAATGGTCTTTTGCGCCAGTTGCGTCAGCCACGCCCGGCTGAGTTTGAAGCCCGCTTGGCTCAGGCGCTGGTGCTGCCGGTACAGCGGAATGTGCCAGGCAAACTTGTCAACAACAACGCCTGCGAGCAAGCTCACGTCAGCGCGGCTGCCCTCAATGATGCCTGTTGGCGCGCCCGCACAGTGCAGGGTTTGCGTGTCGTGGCGCTTGATGACAGAGCGCACATACTTCAGCACCACATAGGCACCGGGGCGCTGTGCCAAGCGGTGGCTGACCTTCTGGCTGACAACCTCGTACTGATCGGGCGAGAGGTCTTTGGTCTCGGGGTTGGCCAGCTCGATGGTGTGCACGGGCACCTTGGTTTCGTCAAAGAACGATGCGGGCGTGCCCTCGTCGGCAAAGTTGCTGCGGGGTTTGCGTCGCTGGTGTGCAGGGATGGTGTTGGAGTCGGAGTCGGCTTCGGGCGCATCAGTGGCAGGGAGGTCGCCCAGGAGTTGCCCCAGGTGCATTTGCTGCGCATCGGGCAAGGGTGCAAAGCGCTCGCTCTTCTTGCCAAAGAGTTGGCGTTTGAACCATTCGAGCTGCTGCTCCAGCGCGCTGATGCTGGCGGCCTGTGCTTGCAGTGTCTGCGCGATGCTCTGCGGCGACAGCCCCATGACCGTTTCGACGGTAAATGTGGGAGTGCTGGTATTGGGCATCGACATGGGCCTTATCTTGCGGCCTTTAGGGACAAAGCAAAAGAGTGCTTCTCCGGATTGAAAATGGGCACATCGTCACCTCCGCGCAGGGTGTTGGTAGCGTTTGTGGCGTCGGCGCACTTCGATGCCTTCGAGCATCAGTTTGAGCGCCGTGCAGTCGATCTCGCCACTGCCGCCTTGAACGCCTTTACGGGAGAACTTGCCGCTCTCCAAACGCTTGCACCACAGGCACCAGCCGCTGCGGTCAAAGTACAGCACCTTCATCTGTGTTTGCCGCCGGTTGATGAAAACAAACATGTGTCCGGCCAGCACATCCACTTCAAACCCCTGGCGTGCCAGAGCGTACGGTAATCCCCCCAATTTCCACCGGACCTAAAAGTAGAACGGTTATGCAGCCATGGCCAAGTGCTGCATTGGGGTGAAACCGCCCAGGGCCATATTCGGGCGGTCGTGATTGTAGGACCACATCCACTGCGTGGCGAAGTCCTGAACTTCTTCAATACTGGACCAGTAATACTGGGATAGCCATTCGTATCGAACAGTCCTGTTAAACCGTTCGACATAGGCATTCTGCTGTGGCTTGCCCGGCTGGATATATTCAAACCGGATGCCCCATTCCTCGGCCCAGTTCTGGATGGTGCCACTGATGTTCTCGGGCCCGTTGTCACATCGAATCACTTGCGGCTTGCCACGCCAGGAAATGATCTGCTTCAATGCTCGGATCACCCGCTCCGACGGCAGCGAGAAGTCCACCTCAATGCCCAGCGCCTCACGGTTGAAGTCGTCGATGACATTGAACAAGCGCAGGTTACGGCCGTCCTCCAGCTTGTCGTGCATGAAGTCCATCGACCAGACCTGATTGATGGCCTCTGGCACAGCCAAAGGCTCGGGCTTCTCACGCACCAAGCGCTTCCTAGGCTTGATACGTAGGTTCAACTCCAGCTCACGATAGATGCGGTACACGCGTTTATGGTTCCACCCGAAACTCTTCACATTGCGCAGATACAGGTAGCACAGGCCAAAGCCCCAGTTGCGGTGGTTGTCCGTCAGCCGCATCAACCAATCAGCGATGAGTTCATTCTCAGCGTTTTGCTTGGACTCGTAGCGGTAGCAGGATTCGCTGATTGAGAACACGGAACAGGCGACCCGTATGGCAAGCCCACGCTGCTGCACGACTTCTTTGGCCATCTCGCGCCGGCGAGACGGCCGGCTTACTTTTTTGCGAGGTACTCGTTGGCGATCTCGGCCTTGAGTTTCTCTTCCAGATACATCTTCTTAAGCCGCCGGTTCTCGTCTTCGAGTTCCTTCATGCGGGCCATCATGGATGTGTCCATGCCACCAAACTTGGCACGCCACTTGTAGAACGTGGCGGTGCTGATCCCCAACTCACGACAGATATCAGGAACCGGCAAACCGGCTTCAACACGCTTCAATGCAGCCATGATCTGGCTATCCGTAAATCTCGACTTCTTCACGTAGAACTTCCTTCTTAGAAAATTCTACTTCTCGGTCCTTTGGTTTATCGGGGGGATTACCAACGCCTCGTAGGAAAAGTTAGACAACAATCCCCCCTTGGATGATGAAATCCTGAAGGAGCTTCGCAGCTCTGATGTTGACCCTGAATAAGGGTAGCGCCTTACTTTCCAAGCCTTCGAAATATGTTTTAGCCCTTTGCTGATCGACGGTTGCTTTCAGATCGTCGAAGCGACCAAATTCGTTGAGATTGGCTGGCGTTACATGCGTGTTCATTAGTGCGACGAGTTTTGCTTTATTTACACCCACCAAAGCCACCAGCTTGTCGATTTGCACATTCTTGGCATGGGCTTGATAGACAGCCAAGTAGTCGCGGAAGGTTCGGTGCGTGTCTATCTGCACGTCGCCACGCTGAATGTCGTGCAGGAAAATCTCTGCGATTTTTTGCTCTTCTTGGGACAGCGATGAAAACGAGCGGTGCAACTCGGCCAAGGTGGCTTCTTTGGCTTGCACATCGCCACCTTGCAAGACTTTAAGATATTTGTCAAAGCGCGAGTTCATGTAGTCAGCATCTATCTTGCCGGTGTCAATCTCAGTAATGTGACTATCAATCTCGAACGGAATGCTCTCGCCACCACCGCCGCCCTCAGCTCCTGCGGAAAGTTCTTTGTAACGCTGCAAAAGAGTCAGGTATTGGTGCTGGGTCAGTGCAAGTGCTACCGTCTCGTTTGTCTCGTCGCCCTCATAAATCGCCTGCTCCCAATTGAATCCCTGAATCTTGGCTGCCTCCAGCACTTTGTTGAACTCTTGGAAGGTCTTAGCAAAGGCGGCGCGCTCGGTCAGGTCGTCTGGCAGCTTCATGAAATCTTGAATGCCTGCTGCGCTGAATATGGCGCTTATTTCCGCAAAGCTGGCATTCACGCGCTCCAAATTGTGGGGCAAGCGGTCAGCAAACAGGCCAATGGGTTTGTCGCCTGAATACAGCTTTACGGCAGCGGCCACGTTGCGCTTCATGGTATGCGGCTTGCGGTAGTAGCGAATGGTGCCAAACGGCTTGTCTGGCCCAAAGAGGCGGTTCGTGCGCGAAAACGCCTGAATGATGTTCTCATACGTCAAGAGCTTGTCGAGGTAGAGCGTGTTCACCCACTTCGAATCGAAGCCGGTGAGCATCTGGTTCACAACAATCAGCAGGTCTAGCCTCTTGTGTGGCTCGGCCTCGATGCGAATGTAGGGCACCTTGTGCGCAAGGCGCGCGGCAAGGTCTTGCTTGAAATTGGCATGGCTGCCCAGGTCAAACTTTTGGCCATACGCTTGGTTGTAGTCTTGCAAAATCTCCACCAGGCCATTGGTTTTAAACACCGGATCGCCACCACCGTCTTCATCGCTGATATGCGGATCAAACAGCGCGGTGATGTTTAACTGCGGGCACTTCACCTTTATCAGACGGTAGTAGGCAATAGCCTCCGACACACTGCTGGTGGCAAAAATTGCGTGGAACTTACTGCCTTGGCTCAGGGTGAGCCAATTGTCGGCAATGTCTTGCACCACGGCGTTGTGGTGCCCGGCGAGGCTGTATTGGGTGTTGGGCAAGTGGTCTTCTATGCCGGGTTGATAAAGGCCAGCACCATCCCGGTGCCCCGCCATGGGCACATCGTTCATGTAACTATTGAAAACCGCTTTCTTTTTGGCATTTGCAAAGGCTTCCGCTGGATTTGCAGCTTTGGCTTTACTCAGCGCGACAGCCTGTCGCAAATCGCGGTCGCGGTAGGTCAGCACTTGGTAGGGGTCAAAGCCCAGTACGTTTTTGTCGCGTATACCGTCGGCAATGCTGTAGCGGTGCAACTCATCGCCAAAGACATCGGTGGTGGTGTTGTCCTTGCGCACGTTCTCCCGCTGGATGGGTGTGCCGCTGAAACCGAAAAACACCGCGCCCGAAAAGCTCTCTTTGATATCAATGAGCATGTCGCCAAAGGTATTGCGGTGGCATTCATCAATGATGAACACAATGCGCTTGGCGCGCATGGTTTCCAGATCATGCGCTTTGAGGCCATCCTCCTCGTCCTTGAGCTTGCTCATCTTTTGGATGGAGCTAACGATCAGGGTGTCAGCGGGGTCCGTGCTCTTGAGCTTCTTGATGAGCATGGCGGTGTATTCCGTGGCCTGCACCGCATTGCCATCGCCTGCGAAGCTGCGGTAGGCCTGCAGCGTTTGGGTGCCTAGCTCTACGCGGTCCAGCAAAAAGACGACCTTGTCTGCGTCCTTGGAGTTGGCGATGAGCTGCGCTGACTTGAAACTTGTCATCGTCTTGCCCGAGCCGGTGGTGTGCCAGATGTAGCCGCCCAGGCGGTTGGGGTTTTTCCAATCTGTCTTGGCCACTTTGTCTGAAATGGCGTGCGCAGCGTAGTACTGGTAGCTGCGCATCACCTTGAGCACGCCGTCTGACTCATCAGCCACCGTGTAAAAGCCAATGAGCTGGTGCGCCATGGGGATGGACAGCACGCTTGCCGTAAAGCTCTTCCAGTCGTTGACAGGCTCGTTGTTGAAGTCCGCCCAGTGAAAGGCGTAGTCTTTGTTGAACTTGCCATCTGGCCCTGGGTTCGCAAAGTAAAGCGCCTCGGCGGGCTCCATGGCCACGAATATCTGGATGAGCGAAAAAATGCCCGTAAAAATACCCTCGCGCGAATATTTTTGTATCTGGTTGTAGGCCTGGCTAACCGCCACGCCGCTTTTCTTGAGCTCAATGTGAATCACCGGCATGCCACTGATGAGGAGCACCAGGTCGCCCCGCCGGTCATTGAGCAGCGGCGAGCCCCGAGCATGGCGTGGCTGCTGCACTATTTGGTAGCGGCTTTGCCCGGCGGCTATCTCGTGACGGTCGTAAATTTTTAGGCTCACCTCTTTGCCAAAGTGCAGTGCATCGTAACCGGTCACTGTCCGGCGTTATTGCCTACGTTACCAAACCGTGTAATGGTGAACGCAATGGATTCTCGGCGAAGTGCTGCTTCCATTGACGAGGCGTCAGTTCTGAAACTCTGGAGGCGGGGTGGTGGCCTACGCGTTGCAAGACATCAACCAGGTAGGTGTAGGGGTCAATGTCATGTAAACGGCATGTCACGATCAGGCTCTGCATGATGCCCGCGCGCTTGGCGCCCACCTCCGTCCAGCAGAATAACCAATTGCGCCTGCCCATTGGTATCGCGCGCAAGGCGCGTTCCAGATGGTTCGTATCCATGGCCACATCCGCATCGCCCAGAAACACCTGCAGTTGCGCGCGGCGCTCGCGTGCATAGGCCAATGCCTTGGTCAACGGATTGCTGGGCAGGAAGCCTTGCCGCTCGAACTGCAAATCCACCCATTCAAAGAAGTTCTGCACCAGCGGTTTGCTGTGGCTTAGACGGTGCTCTCGTTTGGCATCCCCGTAGAGGTCACGTTCACGAATGGCTTCTTCCTGGGCGTAAATCTCGCCAATTTGCTGCAGCGCCTGGCCAGCGGCCTGTGGCTCGGCCCCTAGAGCTTCAAAGAAGCCACGCCTGCAGTGCGCCCAGCATTGGGCATGCGTAATGCCGGTCTTGGCAGCGTAACGTGCATAGGCCTCATAGCCGTCAGTGAGCAACACGGCATCTGTGGCCCCTGGCAGCCCCAATGCCTGCTGTACGTGCTCGTGGCGGCGCGACTCGAAATAGGCAAAGCACACCTCATCGAGTTCGCCGTACACAGGCCAGAAGTAGGCCGCCTTCATCTTGCCGGGCCCACTGCGCCCGGCCTTGATGGGGGTCTCGTCCATTGCCTTGACCCGGCTGTTGCGGATCGACTCGAGCTGCGTGTCGTAAATCGGCTCCAGCAGGGAAATGGTCTTTTGCGCCAGTTGCGTCAGCCACGCCCGGCTGAGTTTGAAGCCCGCTTGGCTCAGGCGCTGGTGCTGCCGGTACAGCGGAATGTGCCAGGCAAACTTGTCAACAACAACGCCTGCGAGCAAGCTCACGTCAGCGCGGCTGCCCTCAATGATGCCTGTTGGCGCGCCCGCACAGTGCAGGGTTTGCGTGTCGTGGCGCTTGATGACAGAGCGCACATACTTCAGCACCACATAGGCACCGGGGCGCTGTGCCAAGCGGTGGCTGACCTTCTGGCTGACAACCTCGTACTGATCGGGCGAGAGGTCTTTGGTCTCGGGGTTGGCCAGCTCGATGGTGTGCACGGGCACCTTGGTTTCGTCAAAGAACGATGCGGGCGTGCCCTCGTCGGCAAAGTTGCTGCGGGGTTTGCGTCGCTGGTGTGCAGGGATGGTGTTGGAGTCGGAGTCGGCTTCGGGCGCATCAGTGGCAGGGAGGTCGCCCAGGAGTTGCCCCAGGTGCATTTGCTGCGCATCGGGCAAGGGTGCAAAGCGCTCGCTCTTCTTGCCAAAGAGTTGGCGTTTGAACCATTCGAGCTGCTGCTCCAGCGCGCTGATGCTGGCGGCCTGTGCTTGCAGTGTCTGCGCGATGCTCTGCGGCGACAGCCCCATGACCGTTTCGACGGTAAATGTGGGAGTGCTGGTATTGGGCATCGACATGGGCCTTATCTTGCGGCCTTTAGGGACAAAGCAAAAGAGTGCTTCTCCGGATTGAAAATGGGCACATCGTCACCTCCGCGCAGGGTGTTGGTAGCGTTTGTGGCGTCGGCGCACTTCGATGCCTTCGAGCATCAGTTTGAGCGCCGTGCAGTCGATCTCGCCACTGCCGCCTTGAACGCCTTTACGGGAGAACTTGCCGCTCTCCAAACGCTTGCACCACAGGCACCAGCCGCTGCGGTCAAAGTACAGCACCTTCATCTGTGTTTGCCGCCGGTTGATGAAAACAAACATGTGTCCGGCCAGCACATCCACTTCAAACCCCTGGCGTGCCAGAGCGTACAAGCCGTCGTAGGACTGGCGCATATCGGCAGCTTGGCCATACAGGAACACGCGAATGCGGCCCTCGGGAAAGAACATTACCGGCGTACCAGATGCAAACTCATGCCCGAGCCGAGTTCGATGCGTAACTCCATGGCTCCATTGCCGCTGCCGTGCACTCCAGCAAGGTCGCCCAGATCAACGAACGCCGCCTTCGGCACGGTGGTGGGGGCTACCTTGTTCGTTCGCAGCGGGGACGCGATTCCCCTCTGTTTATTCCTAAGCGTGCGTCGGCGAGCAAGGCTGCTGCGACTGATGCCTTCGCGGCTGCAAAATTCATCTATCGTCAATCCAGCGCGGTCAAAACGATCCAGTACCTCAGCCCAAGTCTGTTCACTCAACACTGCACGCCTGAGCACGCTCTGCGTCTCTTCCATATCCGACCCCGTCCTGTTTGTTGATCAGGGCGCATTCTTTGGTACCTGCAATCAGTTCGCAAGAACGCCGGACAGTGACCGGTTACAGTGCATCGGCTGGGTTGTCGCGCGTGATAGCCACTGTTTTGCCGTTGATAAACCCATTGAGCTTGAGCGGTGTGCGCAGCGCGGTGATCTGCTCCATCACCTGCTGCATTTCGCCGTCGGTCAGCGGCACTTCGTTCAACCTGTCTTGGCCGCGATTGTTTTCAAAAAGAATGCGCTTCCAGTTTGCCAACAAGTCTGCCTCGCTGGGGTTCTTCAACACAGGCGCGTCGCCCCAGCCACGCTGGCGTAGCTCGAGAATTACAGCGGCTTCAAATTCAGATTCTTTGGCAAAGGTGGTCATGCGATCCATCAAGAATGTGGGCGGTCTTTGATTTTTTGCTCCAGCGCTCTGAGCGTGACTTCATCCTGCAGATCGGCCTCCTGCGCCTCAATGGTCTTGCGGCGCTGGTCGTAGTCCGCATAAAGGGCGCTGGTTGCGCTCTCCATTTGCGCATGGCTAATGGTGCCCAGATGGGTGAGCAGCGGAAAACCGTTGGACGTGATGATTTGATCCACGTTTTGCTTCCAAAAAGCCATGCGCGTCTCTTGTCGGCTTTTGGCCCGCAGCTCGGCGGTTTCTAGGAAGATGACCACCAAGCGGTTCAGGGTGTCTATCTCGTCTTCGGTCAGGTAGTTTTTGGCGACCAAAATGTCTGCCTTGCGCACCTTGGCCCCCTGCCAGTGCAGCAGCCCAAAGTGCGGGTCGTCACCTTGGGCCCGCGCGGTAATGAGCTCGGCGGCAGTTTTTTGGGTGACGGCGTAGATCAGCAGGTTTTGCACGGCGGCAAAGAACACCTGCGTGGCCTTGTCCGTCTTGTCATAGTCGCTACTCAGGGCGAACAGATCGCGCACCTTTTGGTAAAAGCGCTTCTCGCTGGCCCGAATGTCGCGAATGCGCGCCAGCATCTCGTCGAAGTGGTCTGGGCGGCCATCGGGGTTCTTCAGGCGCTCGTCGTCCATCACAAAGCCCTTGTGCAGGAATTCCTTGAGGATGGTCGACGCCCAGCGGCGGAACTGCACCCCGCGCGGTGAGCGCACCCGGTAGCCCACGGCCAAAATAGCGTCTAGGTTGTAGAGCGTGACCGGGCGCTGCACCTCGCGCGCCCCCTCGACTTGAACTACCGAGGATTCCTCGGTAGTTGCTTCGCGACTGAGTTCGGTGTCCTCAAAAATGTTTTTCAGGTGCAGGCCGATGTTGTCCGTGCTGACATCAAAAAGCTCCGCCATCTCGCGCTGCGTGAGCCACACGGTTTGGTCCTTGCTGCGAAGCTGGATTTGGCTTCTGCCGTCGTCCGTGGTGTAGAGAATGAGCATGGGGAAACCTGTGGATGCGGCGCGCTAGACAAACATTCGCTCTAGGCAGGCGGATTTAATCTGCTGGAGCTTTTGGAGCTGGGTGGCGTGTTGAGAAATCAGCTCGTCCAGTGTGCGGAAATAGGTGCCGATTTTTTGTTGTTCTTCTGGGGTGGGAACCATTACGAAGATGTCCGCTAAAACATTAGCGTTTATCGCGGGGTAACTCGTTCCAGTGCAATGATCCAAAACCACTTTTACAAAATGATCACGTTGCATCAGTCCCAGAAGAAAACTGCCATCGTCAAATGGCCGTATTTGTGCGTATCCAGTTGAAAAAACGTAGTTCGTAAACGGCAGGGTAAAAAGATAATTGTTTTTTTGATAAGGTCTCACGGTTTGGAAAAACAAATCGCCTTGCCGTGCCAAGCGTTGCGCCCGTGAGGGGGCTGTTTTCCTTGTTTCGGTTCTATGGTTAACCATTTCAGTTCCAACAACCGATTCCAAATCCACATACTCAAATATTTCGGGAAGTGCTTCTTTGGGATTAAACGCGCCAACCTCCCCCAGCTTCTTCTCCACCCAATCCCCCTGAAACCCTTTAAAACGAATCTCTGGCGTGGTGGCACCGGGTTGCGGGAACATCTTTTGGAGCATCGCTTTTTTCAGCGTCACCAGCTTGTCATGCTTGCGTTGGTGCAGACGAATCAGGCCATCAAGCTCCTGAAAGTATTTGCCGATTTTTTGTTGTTCTGCTGGATGCGGTATGACTACGCTTTTACCTTCTATACCCTCTTTTGTAATGTGCACCATTGTTGAGCCATTACTGTTATCGAGTATTCGTTTCCTATCGTTCTCTAGAAGCTGCAACGTAAATGACTTGGTGAGTACTTCAGACAGCTCAATTTTCCAGATATGGTAGTGATAAATTACCTTGTCACCCTCCCAGATATGAGGCCCAAAGCTCGCCGACCAAGTGTAAAGAAGGTCTCCTTTGTTTGCATAAAACCTCTCGGCGAGATTCATGTCTGAGTAATACCAAGATGAGTTGGTGTAAAAGTTTCCAACACGGAGAACCTTATACCGTCCCTTGCTCAATAACTCATTTTGGCTGTACGCGCGCCCATTAAGAAATGTCGCAACATCGCCAAGTTTTTTTTCTACCCATTTCGCCTCAAATCCCTTAAACCGAATCTGCGGCAATTTGCTGCTTTGCTGCTCGCTCATCTCAGTTTCCTGCGAGCAAAGTTTTTAGTTCAGCGAGGCCTTTGAGGTCGAACTCATTGGCATCCAACTCCTCAATCATCCCTGCCAGCGCGGTTTCGGTGCGCTGGATGTCGCGGGCGTTGTCGGCATAGGTAATTTGGTACTTTTGCACCAGGGCTTCCAGCTTGCTGATTAATCCATCAATCTGCTGATCGGGCAGGCTGTGCAGTTCGTCCACCAGGGGGCTGATCCATTTGCGCTCCAGCAGCTCGTGCACCTGCGCGTCGCTTAAGGCTTCGATAGTCGCCTTGGTTTTCAGGTGCAGGGCGGCGGCGACTTGCTTGATGGTGGCTTTGAGCGTTTTCTCTTCTGCCAGCCAGTCGGCCACTTGGATGATTTTGGCCTCGTACGATTCGGGATCAAAGTTGCCGGGCTTTTCTGCTTCTGCTTGCAAGGCCTTGGCTTCTTTGATGACGGCGGCGCTGACAAACTTGTCGCCTGCGTCGTTCACGGTGTCGTTGGACTTCTCCTCCTCGCTCAGGCCATCAAAGGCATCGTCTATGGAGGCAGTAATTTCGCCAAGGCGAGCCTCTTGCTTGCGCAGCGCGTCTAGCTCTTGTGTGAGGTAGGTGGCCTGCACCAGTTCAAAGGGCATGATGTGGCCCTTCCAGCCGTCTTGCACCTCTGCGTCTTTGCCGTCTTTCTTTTTGGTGACCATGTGGGGGTCTACCACGCGGGTGGCATCAAAGCCTTCGGTTTGCAGGATTTCCAGATCGGTTGCGATAGGCTGCCAGTGGTCGGCCAGGATTTGGTAGGCGTGGTAGCGGTCTATGAGCGGCACCGAGCCGACATTGGCCAAGCGTGCAAACAACTCTGCGCTGATCAGCGCCTCCTGCTGAGGTATGTGCAGGGTGAGCATGTGCGCCAGCAGCGCTTGGCGCAGCCAGAGGGTGATGTCGGCAAATGCGGTGGTGAAAGCTTGGCCGAAATTTGCTACCTCAGGGTGTGCGCGGGTGGCGGCGGCCAAGTCTTGCACCTTGGGTGCCACGTAGGGCGTGCCATTGTCGGCAAACAGGGCGGCGCGCAGGCTGGGGAAGGCTTGCCAAAATTCTGCCAAGCTGTCCAACTCGCTCACGGGGATGCCGCCGAACATGGAGGCATACAAATCCCAGCTCTCGGCGGGCTCAGATGAATCCACATAGCGCGGGATGTTGAGGTTGTAGTCGTTGGCCTGTAGCTCGGTTTTGGGCACAAGGCGGCTGTAGCGCGGCACGCTGGTGCGGCTATTGACGGTATCGGTGATTTTTTTGACGTCAGACGCGCGCAGCTTGTTGCTTTTGCCTTCTTTTGCAAAGCCCTTGGATGCATCGACGATGAGCACATCGCTGCTCTCGCGCTTTTGCCGCAGCACCAAGATGATGGTGGGGATGCCAGTGCCAAAGAAGATGTTGGCCGGCAGGCCGATGATGGCCTCCAGGTGGTTGTTTTCAATCAGCTGCTTGCGGATGGCACCCTCTTCGCCACCCCGAAAGAGCACGCCGTGCGGCAAGACGATGGCCATGATTCCGTCGGGCTTGAGGTGATAGAGGTCGTGCAGCAAAAAAGCGTAGTCGGCCTTGGACTTGGGTGCCAGGCCAAAGCGGGCGTAGCGAGGGTCGGCGTCTTTGTGCTGCGGGTCCCACTTTTGTGAGTAAGGCGGGTTGGAGACCACGGCGTCTAGGTACAGTGGGTCGTAGGTGTTGACGGGATCTTGGTCGTCAAAGTAGGGCCAATCATCTTCTAGCGTGTCGGCGTTGCGGGTGACGATGTTGTTGGGCAGGATGTCGCGCATGATGAGGTTCATGCGGGTGAGGTTGTAGGTGTTTTCTTTGAGCTCTTGGGCGTAGTAGCGGATGTTGTTTTTGTCCGCCATGTGCTTGGCAATGGACTGGCCTATGTTGAGCAATAGCGAGCCCGATCCACTGGTGGAGTCGTATATCTGGATGGTCTGGCGGTCTTTCAGATGGTGGGCAATGACCTCGGACATGAGCACAGAGACCTCGTGCGGGGTGTAAAACTCGCCCGCCTTTTTTCCCGCATTGGCAGCAAACATGCTGATGAGGTACTCATAAACAAAGCCCAGCACGTCGTAGCCCTGCCTGCCATCCATCGGGATGTCTTTGATGAGCTGAATCAGCTCCGCTATGGCCTTAGTTTGTTTGGCGGCCGTGTCGCCTAGCTTGCTCAAACCCGTTTCAAGGGTTTTGAAGATGCCATCGAAAAGGCGCTTGTGGTTGGGGTGAATGAGGCGACCAAAAGCAGACAAGGCATCGCGCACATGGGATACGTTGAAGTCGCCTTGGAGCTCTAGCCACGTAGAAAACAGGTGTTGGTGGGCGATGAAGTAGCCGATCTTGCCCTTAATGTGGTCAACGGCTTCGGTATCGTCTTCTGGCAGGGCGCGGAGGTCTTCGTCGCTGAAGTTTTCGCTTTTGGCAACGCGCACCAGTTTGTCGGAGAGGTATTTGTAGAAGATGAAGCCGAGGATGTAGTCCTTGTATTCGTTGGCCTCAATCTTCGACCGCATCTGGTTAGCCGATTCCCAGATTTTGGCGGCTAGTTGTTGTTTGTTCATGGTGGAAAAGAATGAGTACTTGTTGCTATGCCATCGGCGAGGCGGCGGGATAGGTGCTTAAACTGTTGCCCCTTCTCGTTTCCGTGACTTGGTGTGTTGTTGGTGGTTTCGCGGAATTCAAAAGGGTTTAGATAATTTTGGATGCAGGTCATGTTGTCTCCAATTCCCCAGACCCCATCATAGGGTGGGCAGTAGTCCACAATGCCTGGCGAGGGTGCTGCTGGAGCGGGAGTCTCTGCCGCATTTTGAGCATGCGATGTCACGTCAATGAGGTGTCAAACTTTCAGAAGTCGTCTCACTAATAGCGTCGGGAAATCCTGTCGGTGCGAAGCAATGAGGTACACGTAAACGTCCCTGTCGATTCGCCGATAGACCAGCTTGTGGTGTGACGTAAAGACATTTTGGTACTCAAAGATGCCAACGGAGGCAAGTTCCTGGACGGGCGGCCCAGTCAAAAGTCCAGTGTCAACCAGCGCCAGCTTTTCGAATATTTCGTTTTCGGCATTGAGCCAGTCAGTCTCGCTCCACTTATTGAGCATGTACTCTTGAAGCGAGAGCAAGTCTTCCTGTGCATCGGGAAGAATGATGATCGACATTACTTGCGGCGTTGGCGAGCTGCTGCCAGTTGCGTCCGTGACTCGGCAACGGAAATGCCTTTGCCTTGCAAGCGGTCTTTCTCACCCAATGCGATGATTTTCAAGGCGGCGATGAGCGCTTCCTTTTCCTGAAAGCATTTCACACTTTCAACCACCATGCTGGCTTCGCCATTCTGGGTGATGAAAAAAGGCGTGCCGTTCATTTCCAGGTCTTCGGAGATCTGAGCTGCATGGCTTTTCAGGTAGGAGATGGATTTGATGTTGGCGGCGGACAGCATAGCGATCTTTTGATGTTGATGGGTCTGAATTTAGTGCCGAATTTGGTCAAAGTCAAGCGCGCATCCCAAAACTGAATCGCTAGGGATGGTCTGCATAAGTCAGCGCTTTGACCGCTTGGGACGCTAACGACAAATGAAACAGCAAAGCCTTGCCACGACCGGTTTCGAATTGGCCACCAAGCGCACGCGCAAGCGTGAGTTCCTTGACGAGATAAACCTGGTGGTTCGCTGGACGGAGTTGGTTGGACTGATCCAACCGCATGCGCCTGCGGGCAAGACGGGACGGCCGCCGTTTGCAGTCGAGACCATGCTGCGCATCCACTTCATGCAACAGTGGTTCGGCCTGAGCGATCCGGCCATGGAAGAGGCTTTGCACGACGTGCCTCTTTACTGCCAGTTCACTCAACTCGATCCTGGCCTAAGCCGCCTGCCCAACGAAAGCACCATCCTGTGCTTTCGTCACTTGCTTGAAGCGGGCGATCTGAGCCAACAGATCATGGCCGCGATCAACGCCACACTGGCCTCCAAGGGCCTGATGCTCAAGACGGGCACGGTGGTGGACGCCACCTTGATTGCTGCGCCCAGCTCGACCAAGAACAAAGACGGCGAGCGAGACCCCGAGATGCACCAGACCAAGAAGGACAACCAGTTGTACTTCGGGATGAAGGCGGACATTGGGGTAGATGCTGACTCAGGCTTGGTGCACAGCGTCATTGGCACGGCCGCCAACGTCAACGACGTCACCCAAAGCCATGGGCTGCTGCACGGACAAGAAGCCGTGGTGTTTGCTGACGCAGGCCACCAAGGTGCGGACAAGCGGACAGAGGCCACGGGCGTGAAGTGGCAAGTAGCGATGCGCCCAGGCAAGCGCCGGGCACAAAAAAGCACGGTCTGGGGCGCGCTGCCGGAACAAGCAGAGAAGCTCAAGGCCAGTGTGCCGGCCAAGGTCGAGTGTCCGTTTCGGGTGATCAAGTGCCAGTTCGGCCATACCAAGGTGCGCTACCGGCGCCTGAAGAAGAACACGGCGCAATTGGTGAGCCTGTTTGCTCTGTCGAACCTTTGGATAGTGCGTAAACGAATTTTGCAGGGCTTGGCAGTCCAATACAAGGCGAAATCGCCGGCAAATTCGACCCAATTTTCATTATGCGAACACTTGGACTTAAACCGATGTCCGGGCGGTGGTTGTGCAGACCATCCCTAGCATTCACGCGGGTTGTGGGGAGGGGGCAGGGTTGAGTCCTTAAACGAATTTCCAGTTGCTGTATGGGCGTTGCGGAACGGAACCTGAACTTTACACGTCCTACCGCTCACTAAGCACCTAAGCAATTTGACCGTAAGTGCCCCGAAGCGTCAGCCAAGGAACAGAACTAAGGAGCAAGAGCGATGAATCAGATCAGTTTCGCGGATGCTTGGCAAGAGGAAGAAGGCGGGTCGGGAGGTATTCCCCGAGTAAGTGAATAGGTTGTGCCGTGCAAGTCGTTACTCAAAGTCGTCGAGCCCGTGCTAGTTGGCTGCGTGAGAGACCCCGCAGCCGCTAGATAGCGATGTGGGGGATGCACCTGATGCGGCGCCGGTTCGCCACTGGGTCCGCCGTTTGCACTCCAGTTTCCGGCTGACGGATTGGCATATCCCACGAGATCGCCAGCAAGGAGGTAAATGATGTGTGATTCTTACGTAATCTAACTAAGGAGTTTTTTATGAACGCTAATAGTTTAACACCAGCGAATTCTTATGTTCGTCCGGCTGTTGGTGATCCGGCTTTTACTAATCTAGGCACAGCAATTGAGTTCGATGACGGGTTTATTAACGCCGATACTGTTCTTGAGGTGCGTAATCAGGGGGGTTCAGTCAATCCTGAGGTGGAGGTCATAGATAATCTGAAGGGCATGGCCGAGCAACTTGAAAATGGGTCCGGCGCAACTTGGTGTGAAGTGACGAAGGTAGCGGTTAAGCAAGCACTGAAGGATGTTGCTGCGACCTTTGGCGCGTCATCTGTTGCCATCGGTGTGCAGACAGCGCTCAGGTACATGCTCGCGGGGTCGCCCGGAGCGGCAATACCACTCACCGGCATTATTACGGCAATTAATTTCGGCTGCGCCGCATATCAAGGCCAACGCCTTGGCGCTTGTTGCGGACCAGCAGGACGTGTTATCTTCGGCTCGGTAGGTGCTATCGTGGGGGCGGTGCCTGGCGCGCTCGGCTTTCGATATTATATGGACAAGCCTGACGATATGACAAAAAGGGCAATCACTCTAATCGGGACCACGGTTAATGCCGTGACGCGCGACTCCCTTAACGGTTTTCTGAAAAAATGGACGCCGAGCCTCAACGGAGCGCCTGAAGTGGTGAGTTTAGTTGATGGTAACCCTGCGTATAACGGCAAAGCGATTAAACGTTTGGGGGTCAATACTGGTCTCTACGGCGCTTTGTCAATAGGTGTCAATGCGCCTATGGTTGAATTTGGCGCCCCCCTCCTCAAAGACAAGAATGCGACTTGGGGTCAATTTTTGGGGGAGTCGCTGAAAGTTGCTTCCGTGCGCAGCGGAGTTGAGGCGGCGGACGCCTTCTTTGGCAATGTCACAAAAAAATTCTTCTTTCCGGAAGTTGTGAAGGCAGAACCGAAAGGGGATAACTGTAAAGAAATTACCAACAACACCACAATGAGAGTAGCTGCAAACCAATTTGCGACCGCTATCGGCGTGGACACCAATTCTTCTTTTTACGCCAATATCATGAACACCTTCACGGCATCGCGTGCAGCGTTAGTCAACGCTGGAGATGTGTTCACGAAGATGGAGATAAACATAAATAAGGAGGATGTCCGGAATGCAGTCTAATTTCAAATTTTCCGATTACATAATGGAAGTAGCGGCTTTAATTGGGCAGTCGACAACGGTCAACGCCGGGGCCTTACCGGAATGCAAGGCGTCCTTCATCATCGACGAATGTCCCATTGAAATCTTTTGTGCGCCGACTATGTCGAGTCGCTCGGTCTTTCGTTGTAGGTTTGGCCCGGCGCCTTCTTACTCACCCCTGAAAGCATATGTAGCTTTGCTTCGGTTTAATTTTGAGCACTATGTGCCAGGGGGGGCTCTACCTTTGGCTTGGATCCCGCGACGGGCGAAGTCGCCTTTTATAGCGAACTCCTTTTGGAAATGCTGACGCCTCAGATGACGCTTGACTACATGGTCAGTGTTGCGGCAATGCGTCGACTCTGGCAGGAAGGGCGCCTATAACGCACGGCTCATGAGACAATATCCACGGTTAGCCTGATCAATATGAATGGCACTTTCCTAAGCCGCGGATACTGAGAAACGTGTTCTGGGCCTTGAGTCAGGATAACAAGCAGAACGTAGCGGACGCCTGAAGTTGTCATTACGGTCTTGACCCACAATCCATGCTTCGCGGGCCTGTACGGTTGAACATATGGCATGGATTATCCCGGCTCAAGGCCGGGATGACCGCCTGTTGGCCAAGTAAGTGCCATTTCGATCAATACAGCTCGATTAGCCTTGCAACTTCACCGCGTAAATTATTTTCAGCTTTCAATTGATCAAGCTTGTTTACAGACTGCTGGTCCAACGAATTGCGCTTAACTTTTGGGCAAAATTTTGCCAACGCGTTCCCAACCGGATGGCCAGCGGGTATATTCTCAGTCACTGTTGCTTTTAGCAGTACTTGACAGACAGCGCCAGCACAAGTATAAACCATTTTGGCCATTGATTCTATCTCAAGGCCAAATAGATGACCTTTTTCGAGAACAGCTTCAGCAATTGCGTTGAGAACCTGCTCATCCAATGTGCCCTTTTTCTCAGAATTTCTCGATAACAGGGCATACGCGGCCAATCCGGGTGATTGAACTGCATATATCTTAAAAAGATGCGCATCCCCATAGAAATCGAGCAAAGTGATCGCGGTAACAACATCGATACGGTCACGAATTTTATTTCGGTTATCCAGGAGCCAGCACTGGGCATCGGAGGATCTGATATTTTTTATCGCATCGGAAGAAATTGTTGATTTTGAGTTGGAGCTTATTAGTTCAGCAATATATTGTTGAAATTTAACGATGATTTTTTTTCGTTCGTCTGGCGTTGATGGCGGCACATAAAGCGAGGGAATAGAACCTATTGAAAGCATGGCAAAGTAGTGGGTGAATAGCCCGGATTCTCGGGTAAAGAGACCGCGGGTGGGCTAAATGGGGGCAGAGTGGTCCTGGCGCAGGCCGCCAAGGATGCACCAAGAAGATATTTTAGGGCCACGAGAATTAATTTTCTGGCCCATTAGAAAATTTGTGTATGGGGTCATGCTAGTGACCGAAAAACTTGGATTACCGAATCAGCGCCAATGTTGCGCACAAGTGGCTGGCCGGCATTGACGTCAAACGAGCTGGGCTGCCTCTGCCGGCGGCGGTCCGATCGACTCGATCGCCGGTTACACCCATACAATTCCCGCCGGTCGGCCCGGGAGCTAGTGGCCCTGAACGCGATTTGTCGTCGGGCACTCAGGACATCCATCTGGACACCCTGCAAATCAAACTGAACTGCCCCCGTGGCAGCGCCCCATCGGCTGCGACTTACTGACACACTCACTGGGGTGGTCTTGTTTTAGGTGCGATTTAGGACGTTTCAGAAGTCCCTATCCATGCGGGTTTCCAGAGGTCGGTCTCTTGCAACGCGCATGGATACTGGAGTCTCTGACCCCCTCCCTTCGGCGAACCGCATAAAGTCTACGCTCGGGAAATTTGGCGCCAATCCCGGAATCTGATATTCCCTAAGATTTCCATGATCGGGCTGTCGCATAATGCCCAGCTTAAAAACAATAACAAGGATTCCCGTTGGAGCACTGGAGATCGCCGTACCTGGGATTGCGTGACATCCCGGCTGGCCTGAACGAATTCGAACTCACGACCTTTTTCTCCTACAGTGCGGCAGAACTGGCCACGGTCCGGTCTTTGCGCAAGCCCCTGCATAGGTTCGGGTTGGCCTTGCATATGGGATTCATCCGCATGAGTGGGCGCACCCTGGACGCCGTGGACAGAATCCCCAAAATGCTTTGGAGCCACCTTGGAGCTCAAATCGGAATAGATCCGCCGGCAATGGGCACGCTGCGCTCCCTCTACATTGACCGCATTCGGACCCTTTCCGAGCACCAGCAGCAGGCTTACAGAGCCCTTGGCTTCCAGCAAATGACTGAGCATCAGCGGCGCTATGTGGTGCGCTGGTTGCGCGAAACGCTTGTTAGTCGCTCGGACCAAACATCACTTCTTCCAGCGCTGAAGCGCTGGCTCTATGACCATCGCATTCTGCAGATTGCGCCGCGGGAACTCAAAAGCCTGATAGCTACCGCCCAGCGTGATCACGAAGCGCAACTTCTGAAAGCCCTTGAACTGCGGTATGGACAGCAAAAGCTGCAGACCTGGGAAGCCGCCCTGAACTCCAAAACCCAGGACGGCACGCCATTGCAAACTTGGTTATGGGCGGCACCATTAAAGCAATCCACTGTTCAGATCACCCAGTTCTTTGACAAAGTGGACCATTTACGTGCCATGGGCGTTGCAGAAAACTGGCCTTCCAGCGTGAACGACGCTGCCGTGCGTCACTACGCCAGACGATGCGCACACCGCGCACCCTCGGTGAGCAAACGCATTACCGCCACGCGGCGCAGCCTTGAAGTTGCCTGTTTTCTGCGTTATGCCCTGTGCACTTCGTCGGACCAACTGTTACTTATGTTGCGCAGATGGATCCGTAAGACGGCCAACGATGCCGCACGGGAAACAATGCCCACCTATGCGGATGCCCAGGCCAAGCTGCACGAGTTTGCTCTGAATGTGCGCAAACTGGCCCGCCAGGAAGATCTCTCGCATGAAGATCTCAGGGCCCAATTGGTCGAGCTGGCAACGGCCACGCTGACCGATACCAAAGTAAGCCGTTCTGCTTTGGCAAGGGCCCATCTGATTGATCATCCGGCACAGGCGCGCGCCTTGCTGGCTAGGCTGCTTACATTGCCCCTGGCTGCCCAAGGGGATCACCCGGTCATTCAAGCCCTGGAAATATTGCATAATACATACGCCAACCGTGTCACTACACTGGCCACCGCCCCGGACCTCAAACTGGGTAACCGCTGGCAGAAGGTCATTGCCGGCACTGACCGCAAGAAAGCACTGAGTGCCTTGGAATGGGCAACCCTGTTTGCCCTTCGCCTGTCTCTTCGCAACGGCTCGGTGTATCTGGAGCACAGCTTTGTGTTTCGCAGCCAAGCAACACTTTTCATATCCAAGGAGGATTGGAAAAAGACGCGTGACATGCATTACGCCCAGTTGGGCCTGTCCAAAGACCCCAAGGAAACCCTGGAGCCCTTGGCAGAACACCTGCATAAGCGGCTACAGGACTTCGCAACTGCCGCAGCTTCTGGACAAATTCGGGTGGATTCCGAGGGCATTCATCAGGAAAAGTCTCCCGCAAGCCCAGAAGATATCCGGGTGGCCGCGTTGCGCCGCACGCTCTATGAGGGCAGGCCCCCGGGCCAGTTACCCGAGATCGTGCTGGAAATGGACAGTGCCGTGCGATTCAGCTGGATTCTCCTGGGTAGAGAGCCCAACAGCCGGCGTGAATTGCTGATGGTCTACGCGGCCGTCTTTGCCCACGGCACATCCATGTCTGCAGCTGATGTGTCGCGCATGATTCCGGAGTTGCCGGTGGAGGCGGTACGCCAAACCATGAAACGGCTGAGTGATGAGCGCAGGATGCGTGAGGCCAGTGATGCCATGCTGCAGTACCTGCACCGCTTTGAGATTGCCAAACACTGGGGACGCTCTGATCTGGCGTCCTCGGACATGATGAGTTTAGAGACGGAGCGCGCCATTTGGCAGTCACGCGTTGACCCACGACGCAAAACAGCGTCCGTTGGTATCTACACCCACGTGCGCGATGGCTGGGGAATCATGTATGACCAGCCCATCGTGCTCAATGAGCGCCAGGCCGGTGTGGCCATCGAAGGGGTGGTGCGTCAAAGCGCAGTGGAAGATGTAGGTCAGTTGGCTGTAGACACCCACGGTTACACGGACTTTGCCATGGCAGTAGCCAAGTTGCTTGGATTTGATCTATGTCCGGCCCTGGCAGACATCAAACACCGCAAGCTATTTGCGCTCAAGGGAACCATCGTGCCGAACGTGCTGGATCCGGTTATGGCTTGCAACCTGGAGCTTTCCGCGATGGAGGGGATTTTTGATGAGCTGGTGCGCATAGCGGCGTCCATTCGCAGTGGTCAGTGCAGTGCTGTCCAAGCCTTGACACGGTTTGGGTCCGCAGCCCGTGGCCAGTCCGTGTATGACGGTGGTGTGCAATTCGGCAAGATGCTGTGCACGATTTTCAAGGTGGACTACCTGCTCAATGCGGCTTTCAGATCGGAGATTCGGCATGCCCTCAACCGGGGGGAGTCCACCCACACACTGCAGCACGCCATCCACTCAGGCAAGATTCCGGCTGCGCTATCAAAGCGCATGGATTCCATGGCGGCGGTGTCTTCGGCACTGAGCCTCCTGTCCAACTGCGTGATGGCCTGGAACGCGGGTCATATGCAGACCGCTTGGGACGCGATCAAGGCCGCGGGCGGTGAGCTATTGATCGCTGATGCGCGCAGCGTTTCACCTACCAACATTGCAGAAATCAATCTGCGGGGGACGTTGGATTTTCCGGTGGAAAAGTTTGCTCTGCGGATATTGCCAAGCTCAGTGAATATCAAGGACTTGAGTAGGCGGCGTACTGCCTGACGGCCCTTAGATGGGCCCCTAAAATCGCAACTGCTTGAGTTTTCACAAGGACCTTCCCCAAGTGTAAAAGTGAACCCAATTTGCCAACACTGTTCAATTTTGCATTGATCAGCCAATAAAACTTTCTCATGAATCTTGCCGACCGAAGCCTGCACGCGATATGGCATCCGTGTACGCAGATGCAGCGCGCTGCACACAGTCCACCCCTGGCCATCCAGCGTGGCCAGGGGCCCTGGTTGTTTGATGACCAGGGGCGTCGCTACTTTGATGCCAACAGCTCCTGGTGGGTCAACTTGTTTGGGCATGCCGATGCGCGCATCAATGCGGCACTGCGTGACCAACTGGACAGTCTGCCCCATGTGATGCTGGCTGGTTGCACCCACGCGCCCGCAGTGGAGCTTGCCGAGCGGCTGTCTGCTATGACAGGCGGCGTACTGGGCCACTGCTTCTTTGGCAGTGACGGTGCCTCGGCGGTGGAAATAGCCTTGAAGATGAGTTTTCACTACTGGCGCAATAGCGAGCGCCCGGCCAAGCAGGAGTTTGTGTGCGTGCGGCAGGGCTACCATGGTGAAACCCTGGGTGCCTTGGCCGTGACCGACGTGAAGGTGTTTCGTGATGCCTACGACCCCCTGCTGCTGCGTGCGCACCAGGTGATGTCGCCCGATGCGCGCCAGGCCGGACCGGATGAGTCTGATGCCGATGTAGCCTTGCGTGCAGTGCAAGACCTTGAGCGTTTGTTCGAGGCACGGCATGAACACATTGCCTCCTTCATCCTGGAGCCGCTGGTGCAGGGTGCCAGCGGCATGGTGATGCATGACCCGGCCTATTTGCGTGCGGTGCGTGCGCTGTGCGACCGCTACCAGATCCATTTGATTGCAGACGAGATTGCGGTGGGCTGTGGCCGCACCGGCACCTTCTTCGCCTTTGAGCAGGCCGCCTTGCCGGGCGATCCGCCCATCTGGCCGGACCTCGTGTGCCTGTCCAAGGGCATTACCGCAGGTTACCTGCCGTTGTCATTAGTGCTGTCGCGTGACTTCATCTATGCGGCCTTTCTCGATGATGAGGTGGCACGCGGCTTTCTGCATTCCCATTCCTACAGCGGCAACGCCTTGGCCTGCCGCGCTGCCCTGGCGGTTCTGGACCGGTTCGAGGTAGACCAGGTGCTGCAAACCAATGCGCAGCGTGCGCTGGACCTTGACCGCGCTCTGGCACCGCTGCGCAAGGACCCGCGTATCGAACATTTCCGGCATCTGGGCATGATCTGGGCCTTTGATGTGCGCGAAAGTGACGCCGGGGTGCGCTTTGCCGAGCGTTTCCATCTGGCCGGGCGCGCGCACGAATTGCTGATTCGCCCGATCGGGCGTACGGTCTATCTGATGCCACCGTATGTACTCGATGATGAACTGTCAAGCTGGTTGGCACACGAGGTCATAGCCACACTGGATGACGTGCTCCAACAACCCCTCCCTGATGCTGATAGACCATTTGTACCGGCAACTGCTTGACCTGGAGTCAAGGGCCTTGCGTCGCCGCTGCGTGATTGCCGAATCACCCTGTGCCCCATTGCAACGCGTGAGCGGCAGCCGCGCAGGAGGCGATGCGCCTGAGCGCAATTTGCTGGGCTTTTGCAGCAACGACTATCTGGGCCTGGCCAACCATCCCTCGCTGGGTGACGCATTGGCAGACGGTGCACGCCGCTATGGTGCGGGCAGCGGGGCCTCCCATCTGGTCAGTGGACATTCGCGTGCCCATGCCGCACTGGCGGAGGAACTGTCCGAATGGATGGGGCCGTATATTCCGCAGGCAGGTGTGCTGACGTTCTGCACCGGCTACATGGCCAACCTAGCGCTGCTCACGGCGCTGGGTGATGCGCAGGCGACATTGTTTGCCGACAAGCTGAACCACGCTTCACTGATTGACGGAGCGCGGTTGGCAAAGGCCGATCTGCAGCGCTTCGCGCACTGCAATTTGTCCGTGCTGGCGCACCAACTGGCGCAGTGCAGCACGCCGATCAAGCTGATAGTGACCGACGCCGTTTTCAGCATGGACGGTGATATGGCGGATTTGCCCGCGCTGCTGGCACTGGCCGAACAGCACGACGCCATGCTGATCGTTGATGACGCCCACGGCTTCGGTGTGCTCGGGCCCCGGGGTCAGGGCAGCCTGGCGCATTTTGGTTTGTGCAGCGATCGCATTATTTACATGGGCACGCTGGGCAAGGCTGCAGGGCTCTCTGGTGCCTTTGTTGCCGCGCACCCGACCGTCATCGAATGGCTGGTTCAGACCGCGCGCACGTATATCTACAGCACGGCCAGTTCACCTGCCATCGCGCATGCGCTGCGTACCAGTTTGGCCCTGGTGGCGGGCGAGGATGGCATGCGACGCCGTGCCGACTTGCAGCAGCGCATTGTCCAGCTGCGTGAAGGTTTGTCGGCCTGCGTGGCCCGGTATGCAGACCGGGGTTGGCAGTTGCCTGAATCGGCGACTGCCATCCAGCCGCTGATTGTTGGCAGCAACGCCGACGCACTGGCACTGGCCGCTTCGCTGGAGGCCCGGGGTCTGTGGGTGCCTGCCATCCGGCCGCCCACCGTGCCGGTCAACACCGCGCGGCTGCGTATCACCTTGTGTGCGACGCATAGCGCAGAGGATGTAAGCCGTCTGCTGGACGCCTTGGACCAGGCTGCAAAGGATCTGCCATGAGCCAGCCGTTCTTGCCGTCTGTGCGCGGCTGCTTTGTCACAGGCACCGACACCGGCGTTGGCAAGACCTGCATCAGCGCGGGGTTGCTGCACTGGTGTGCACAACAGGGCTGGCGCAGTGCCGGGCTGAAGCCGGTGGCCGCCGGTATGGAATGGATAAATGATGAATACATCAATGAAGATGTGCGCGCCTTGCGCCAGGCCAGTTCGCCAGGCTTGACGGATGCGGATGTAGGACCATATCAGTTTGAAGCGGCTTGTGCGCCCCACATCGCGGCGCAACGCGAAGGTCGCGTCATCGAACGGAACGTCATCTTGCGCAGTGCGCAGGCATTGGCGTCGCGTTCCGATGTGCTGGTGGTGGAAGGCGTTGGTGGGTTTCGTGTGCCACTGGCGCCTGGCTGGGACACGGCAGATCTGGCCAGCGACCTTGGTCTGCCGGTGGTGCTGGTGGTAGGGTTGCGTCTGGGGTGCATCAACCATACCTTGCTCAGTGCCGAGGCCATTGTGCATCGCGGCCTGCGTCTGGTGGGCTGGATTGGCAATGTGCTGGAGCCCGACATGCCCTCGCTGGACGACAATGTCGCCTGCCTGCGCGAAAGCCTTGGGCAGCAATTCCGGACGCCCTGTCTGGGCCTGGTGCCGCGCCTGGCGGATGCCAGCGCCGCTTCAGTGCGGGCACACCTGGTGGATACCGGTCTTCAGGCCGTTTTTGGCAAGTGAATTCTTCTATTTTTTGAAAGTGCAGAGATGAATACAGTGAGTCCCATCGACATTTCTGGCCTGCGAAATCGTGCGCTTGCGCAACCGGACCAGCCAGTGCGCTGGAGCGTGGCTGAAGTGGAAGCCCTGTTCGCCTTGCCGTTCATGGACCTGATGTTTCGTGCACAGCAGGTGCATCGCGACACCTTTGATCCCAATGAAGTGCAGCTATCCACGTTGCTTTCCATCAAGACCGGGGGATGCAGTGAAGATTGTGGCTATTGCCCCCAGTCCGCACACCACGACACGGGACTGCCCGCCAGCAAACTGATGCCTTTGGATGAGGTGGTGGAGGCGGCCAGGGCGGCCCAGGCCCAGGGCGCCACGCGCTTTTGCATGGGCGCGGCATGGCGCAGTCCAAAAGAGCGCGACATGGAGCAGGTCACAGAGATGGTGCGTTCGGTACGCTCGCTCGGCCTGGAGACTTGCATGACCCTAGGTATGCTGGATGGGTCGCAGGCGCAATCATTGAAGGATGCCGGCCTGGACTACTACAACCACAACCTGGACAGTTCCCCCGAATTCTACGGCAACATCATCTCCACCCGCACCTACCAGGAGCGGCTCGATACGCTGGACCATGTACGCCAGGCGGGCATCTACGTCTGCTGTGGCGGGATTGTGGGCATGGGCGAGAGCCGTCTGCAACGCGCTGGGCTGATTGCGCAGCTCGCCAATCTGGATCCCTGCCCGGAGTCGGTGCCTATCAACAACCTGGTCGCGGTTGAAGGCACACCCTTGGCGGGTGCTGCGCCCATCGATCCGTTTGAGTTCGTGCGCACCATAGCGGTGGCGCGCATCACTATGCCACGCAGCATGGTGCGTCTGTCCGCAGGACGTGAGCAGATGGACGAAGCATTACAGGCCCTGTGCTTTGCTGCGGGTGCCAACTCCATCTTCTATGGCGACAGGCTGCTCACCACCAGCAACCCGCAGGCCGAACGGGACCGGGCACTGCTCGCGCGCCTGGGTCTGCGCGTGCTAGGCGAAAGGCCGGCGGCACGCCCGACCGAAGCCGCATGAATGCCGTACTAACGCCGTCTGTAGTCCACCACGAACGCCCCATCGTCAGCGCCGCCTTTCTGACAGATCCGTATCCAGCCTACCGGGCGCTGCGGGAAGCGGGCCCCATCCATTGGAGCGAGGAGTTCTTTGGTGGCGCCTGGTTGCTGTCCCGGCATGCTGATGTCGAGGCGGTGCTGCGTGATCCACGCTTCTCGGCACAACGCACCGGTGGTTGGGTCAACGATGTGGCGCAGGAGCGTGGAGAGCTAGCTGGGTTTCAAAAGTTGTTTGCGCGCGCCTTGCTGTTTCTGGATGGCGGTGACCATGCACGTTTACGTGCCGTAATGCAACCTGCATTCCGGCCCGATGCGTTGGCCCGTCTGCGCCCTGGAATCGAGCGCATTGCAACAGAACTGCTGCAGGGTTTGGAGCAGGAAGCGTCTTTTGACTTCATCGAGAAAGTGGCCAGACCCTTGCCCGTGCGCGTGATCTCGCGCATTCTCGGGATTGAAGGGGCAGACCGCGATGAAGTAATGGCGTGGTCGGACGACCTGGCCGTTTTCATCGGCGCGCCCGACCCGACGCGTGAGCAGGCACGCAAGGCTCAGAGCAGCCTGCTGGCCATGACACGCTATCTGCAGGACCAGCTTGCTACGCGACGGAAGTCAGCGGGCGATGATCTTCTGAGTGCGTTGCTGCGTGCCGCAGACGGTGGCGACCTGCGCGGAGAGGCCGAGTTGCTGGCGCAATGCGCCATGCTGTTGTTTGCCGGACATGAAACCACCCGCAATCTGCTGGGCAACGGTATCCAGGCGCTGCTAAGCCATCCGCAGCAGTGGCAACTTCTACGCCAGCACCCGAATCGGGTGCCGAACGCGGTGCGCGAACTGCTGCGCTTTGACAGCCCAGTGCAGTACACCGGCCGACGGGTCGTCACCGATCTGACACTGCACGGCCAAAGGCTGTGTCGGGGCGATTTGGTGATTGCGCTAATAGGCGCAGCCAACCGTGATCCGGCACGCCATGTGCAGCCGGACACCTTGGACATACAACGGGCGGATCCCGGTGCACTGTCATTCGGCTCTGGAGCGCATGTGTGTCTGGGCGCCGCTCTGGCCCGCCTGGAGGCGGAGGTGGTGCTGCGCCGCTTGCTCACTCTACATCCAAATCTGCTATTCGCCAGCACGGTGCCCCAGTGGGGTAGCAATCCAGCTTACCGAGGTCTTGTCATGCTGCCGGTGCGCAGTGGCCAATAGTCGTAGTTGTTTGGCCTAGTTGCACATATCGTAGATCGCCTTTCACTGACCTTAGCGCTGTGTTGAGCTTATGCCGATTTCAATGGTTCCGTAAATCCTGCTTCCACAAACTCCCTCAACTGCGCCAAATCCGTCTTGGCGTAAGCGGCTGTTGTCTGCACCGAGGCATGACCCAGCAGTGCCTGCGCCGCAGGCAACGGGATCCGTTTTTCCACCACCAACGTTCTGGCATAGGCATGGCGCAACCAGTGCGGGGATACGGTACGCAGCAAGGCACTACCCTGCGGATCACTTTGGGCAATCTCCGTGGCCACTGCCATCAGTACCGCCTTGACCTCGTCATAGAGTCCGCGAGCACCCAGGTATCCAGACTTTTCTCCATGCAGAAGGGGGACTTGTTCAAGCTCATCGGGCCGCTCAGGCAAGCCACGAGCCTCGCGGTATTTCAGCAAAGAGTCCTTGCAAATCGAGGGCAAAGGGATCTGGCGGACCTTGCTGCCTTTGCCAACGACCGTCAGCGTCATGGCGCCCGCTCGGTCGTGCTCTATGCGTGGCAGGCACAGTGATGGATTCCATGCCAACTCAGCCAGTCGAGCACCACTGAATCGAAAGAGATGCCAGATTGCACAGCGGCGCAACGCGGCAACATCCACCGCTTGCGGCGTCTGCAGGCTGCTGTTTACCCATGCATCGCACCGCACTAGCAGTTCCGAACTCACCATGCGTGCGGGAGCAAATCCGGCCTGCGCCCTGGATCCACCGGTAAGACCCGCCGCAGGGTTGCCCTGCAAGTACCCAGTGTTGTGCCAGTACCGGTAGAGACTTGCCACCACGGCAATGGAGCGTGCCTGCGTTCTCTCGGATCCGGCCACCTTGGATGTGGATGGTGCCATTTGTGTACTGGCGGGCGGCACTATTTGCAGCTGCGACTTGTATTGAAGCAAGTCCTGGCGGGTCAAATCTGACATCGGCCCCAGTTGCTTCTTCTGGCACCAGGCAACTAGGCGTTCTAGCTCTTTGGTGTACGCCCGCCAAGTGTGCCTGGAGCGTAACCGGTCACTGTCCGGCGTTATTGCCTACGTTACCAAACCGTGTAATGGTGAACGCAATGGATTCTCGGCGAAGTGCTGCTTCCATTGACGAGGCGTCAGTTCTGAAACTCTGGAGGCGGGGTGGTGGCCTACGCGTTGCAAGACATCAACCAGGTAGGTGTAGGGGTCAATGTCATGTAAACGGCATGTCACGATCAGGCTCTGCATGATGCCCGCGCGCTTGGCGCCCACCTCCGTCCAGCAGAATAACCAATTGCGCCTGCCCATTGGTATCGCGCGCAAGGCGCGTTCCAGATGGTTCGTATCCATGGCCACATCCGCATCGCCCAGAAACACCTGCAGTTGCGCGCGGCGCTCGCGTGCATAGGCCAATGCCTTGGTCAACGGATTGCTGGGCAGGAAGCCTTGCCGCTCGAACTGCAAATCCACCCATTCAAAGAAGTTCTGCACCAGCGGTTTGCTGTGGCTTAGACGGTGCTCTCGTTTGGCATCCCCGTAGAGGTCACGTTCACGAATGGCTTCTTCCTGGGCGTAAATCTCGCCAATTTGCTGCAGCGCCTGGCCAGCGGCCTGTGGCTCGGCCCCTAGAGCTTCAAAGAAGCCACGCCTGCAGTGCGCCCAGCATTGGGCATGCGTAATGCCGGTCTTGGCAGCGTAACGTGCATAGGCCTCATAGCCGTCAGTGAGCAACACGGCATCTGTGGCCCCTGGCAGCCCCAATGCCTGCTGTACGTGCTCGTGGCGGCGCGACTCGAAATAGGCAAAGCACACCTCATCGAGTTCGCCGTACACAGGCCAGAAGTAGGCCGCCTTCATCTTGCCGGGCCCACTGCGCCCGGCCTTGATGGGGGTCTCGTCCATTGCCTTGACCCGGCTGTTGCGGATCGACTCGAGCTGCGTGTCGTAAATCGGCTCCAGCAGGGAAATGGTCTTTTGCGCCAGTTGCGTCAGCCACGCCCGGCTGAGTTTGAAGCCCGCTTGGCTCAGGCGCTGGTGCTGCCGGTACAGCGGAATGTGCCAGGCAAACTTGTCAACAACAACGCCTGCGAGCAAGCTCACGTCAGCGCGGCTGCCCTCAATGATGCCTGTTGGCGCGCCCGCACAGTGCAGGGTTTGCGTGTCGTGGCGCTTGATGACAGAGCGCACATACTTCAGCACCACATAGGCACCGGGGCGCTGTGCCAAGCGGTGGCTGACCTTCTGGCTGACAACCTCGTACTGATCGGGCGAGAGGTCTTTGGTCTCGGGGTTGGCCAGCTCGATGGTGTGCACGGGCACCTTGGTTTCGTCAAAGAACGATGCGGGCGTGCCCTCGTCGGCAAAGTTGCTGCGGGGTTTGCGTCGCTGGTGTGCAGGGATGGTGTTGGAGTCGGAGTCGGCTTCGGGCGCATCAGTGGCAGGGAGGTCGCCCAGGAGTTGCCCCAGGTGCATTTGCTGCGCATCGGGCAAGGGTGCAAAGCGCTCGCTCTTCTTGCCAAAGAGTTGGCGTTTGAACCATTCGAGCTGCTGCTCCAGCGCGCTGATGCTGGCGGCCTGTGCTTGCAGTGTCTGCGCGATGCTCTGCGGCGACAGCCCCATGACCGTTTCGACGGTAAATGTGGGAGTGCTGGTATTGGGCATCGACATGGGCCTTATCTTGCGGCCTTTAGGGACAAAGCAAAAGAGTGCTTCTCCGGATTGAAAATGGGCACATCGTCACCTCCGCGCAGGGTGTTGGTAGCGTTTGTGGCGTCGGCGCACTTCGATGCCTTCGAGCATCAGTTTGAGCGCCGTGCAGTCGATCTCGCCACTGCCGCCTTGAACGCCTTTACGGGAGAACTTGCCGCTCTCCAAACGCTTGCACCACAGGCACCAGCCGCTGCGGTCAAAGTACAGCACCTTCATCTGTGTTTGCCGCCGGTTGATGAAAACAAACATGTGTCCGGCCAGCACATCCACTTCAAACCCCTGGCGTGCCAGAGCGTACAAGCCGTCGTAGGACTGGCGCATATCGGCAGCTTGGCCATACAGGAACACGCGAATGCGGCCCTCGGGAAAGAACATTACCGGCGTACCAGATGCAAACTCATGCCCGAGCCGAGTTCGATGCGTAACTCCATGGCTCCATTGCCGCTGCCGTGCACTCCAGCAAGGTCGCCCAGATCAACGAACGCCGCCTTCGGCACGGTGGTGGGGGCTACCTTGTTCGTTCGCAGCGGGGACGCGATTCCCCTCTGTTTATTCCTAAGCGTGCGTCGGCGAGCAAGGCTGCTGCGACTGATGCCTTCGCGGCTGCAAAATTCATCTATCGTCAATCCAGCGCGGTCAAAACGATCCAGTACCTCAGCCCAAGTCTGTTCACTCAACACTGCACGCCTGAGCACGCTCTGCGTCTCTTCCATATCCGACCCCGTCCTGTTTGTTGATCAGGGCGCATTCTTTGGTACCTGCAATCAGTTCGCAAGAACGCCGGACAGTGACCGGTTACCCTGGAGCGTTGCGTGCGTTCGCGCAAAAACGCCCCCAGCGCCGCGTAGTCATCCACCGCCCCCAAGGTGTTGGTGTGTTCATGGGGATTAAAAAGCCGTCCCGTCCTTTGCAACCACGCACGCACGGGTGGCGCAAATGGAACAGGCTGGGTATCCGCAGGGACCTGGTCTGCTGCTGATAGGGTATGCACGTTCGCTAGCTTGAAGCGTGTCTTGTGTGACTTGAGCACCGCCAGGACAATGGCCTTTGGATCTGGGGCCTCCTGGGCGTGCACCACATGCAACTTGCCCTTCTGCCAGTATTCCACAACAGATTGCGCATCAATCAGGAGCTTGCAAACCCGTGGCTTGGCGCGCCGAGCATCCGGCAGTGCCCCATATACCTGGATCAAGCGCTGCCAATTCCAGCGCTCGTACACGGGATGTATCAATGCACTGGCAAGGTAGGGGGCGGCCAGTTCCGGATCGTCTGGGACTGCCTGCGCAGGTATGACGCCATGGTCCACCCAAAGCGTTGCCGCTACCGCCCGTGCTGCAGTCGCTGCATGGTCAAATACTACATGGCCCTTCTGGCCCACATCCTGCATCTTACGCATGGCACAGAGCAATCGGCCGTTTAATCACGTCCAGGACCTTTGGCGGATGCGCGCCGCTTGGACTGGTTCGGCGGAACGACTAAAACCTTCTCGCCGGTGCGGGCCTTGAGAAACTCGTCCACCTGGATTTTGAGAGAGGTGTTGATGTATTTGAGGGCCGAAACTTCGCCGGCCGCCTTGTCGCGCTGGCTACGCACCTCCAGCAAATCGGCCTCCAGCTGCTCGATGCGCCCTGATAGAGACGCTTCACGCTTTTCGGCAAACTTGGCTTGGGTTGTCATGCGCGTGACTTCGACCTGCGCGGCCTGGCGCTGCTGAGCGGTTTCCTGTAACAGTTGCTTGGACAGGCCATCGTAGCGTTCGCGCGCGGCGGCTATTGCCCCGGTCTGTTCTGTCGCAAGCGACTGCTGGGCCGCCTGCAGCGCAGCTTCGCGCTCCCGGCTGGCGTCCAGTTCTCTTTGAAGTCCGGCGTTCTGGTCGGCAAGTACTGCCATTTGCGACGTGGCCTGGGCCAATTGGGCATTGTGCTCAGCGGTGGCCGAGCGCATTTCCGCGAGTTCCTGCAGCAGAACCTGGTTGCGCAGTTGCTCTTCCACGAGAGCACTCTTGGCGGCATCGGCGATGCTGTGGGCATCTTTTTTGAGCTGAAGGACTTCTGTGAGCTGAACCCCTACTGCGGCCTGCCACAACTGCGCCATGAGTGCGGCAATGTCAGCAGGTAAGTCCGGGATGGACAACTGTTGGGCGTCCGATCCGATGAAGTCTTTTTCAACGGCGTTGATTTCGTGGGCGATGGTGGCCGGGTTGCCACCTCCCAGGCGTTCGCGCACCTTGCGCACCGAGACGGCTCTGCGAAAGGAGATTGACGACGCTCCACTGGAGAGTCCTGACTCGCGCAACAGGATACTGATGGTTTCGCGCACTTGGGCAGGGGTGGCAATAGAAGGACGGGGCATAGCGTAAAAACAGACTTGTATAACGGTTTAGTCTAACGTTAGTTACCCGTTTTAACGATCAATTTAAAGCCTTCATCGCTGATAATCATTATTATCAGAGCTATTGGAGCGTTGAACCGAGTTAGACGTCGCTCATCCGGCCAGGTAGGGCCTGAAAAGGCTACAAAAACGGAGGTTGGAGGGGGTCAGAGAACCCAGTATCCATGCGGGTTACGAAAGGTCATGGTCTGGAAACCCGCATGAATAGGGGCTTCCCAAACGTCCTAAATCGCATCAAAAACAAGGGGACCCCTCACTGGCCGGTACGGTGGCTCGCGCATGATCCGTATCGACGCGCTGTGGCTGTGCACGCATTCGCAGGACATGCGTGCCGGAGCCGACCGGTTGCTCAGCGTAGTGGTCAACACTTTGGGCCAGGCGCAGGCCCATCACGGTTACTTGTTTGCCAATGCTCGGGCCAGTCGCATCAAGCTGCTGGTGCATGACGGCTTTGGTGTGTGGTGCGCCAACCGGCGCCTGCACTGCAGCTCAGTCGCCAGCAATTTGACGCTCTGGTGCTGGGTCTTCCATGGCAGCGACTGGAGGAATTGAGCGTCATCAACCGCACCTGATGGAGGGGTGCTATCACCGCAGCTGCGCTTGGATTCGTTGACATCGCATTCGCTAATAGTCTGAACGTTTTGACTCGGGCATCATTGCACCATGTCCAGCAATTGCGCCCCTTCCATTGATCTAACCCAGGTCACTGCGGAGGTGGTGGCGCTGATCGTACAGTTACAACGTAAGCCCGCGAGATTGCGCTGCGCGATGCCCGTCTGGCCCTTGTGCCCTTGTACGAAGCACTGCGGCACTTCATTCTGAGCGCCTTGGTGCTACATGCCGACGAAACACAGGTGTCGCTGCTCGATCCCAGCGCGGGCATGATGCGCAAGGCCTATGTCTCGGCCTAGGCGCGCAGCCACCATGATCCGCACCCCGGGGTATGGCTGCCGCTTGAATAATGGACCAAGGGGGGAAATTACGAGCGGCATTGACAACACTCACGACCGCCCGAATATGGCCCTTGGCGGTTTCACCCCAATGCAGCACTTGGCCATGGCTGCATAACCTTTCCACTTTTAGGCCCGGTGGAAATCGGGGGGATTACCCCCGCAGGCGCATGCGGTTGGATCAGTCCAACCAACTCCGTCCAGCGAACCACCAGGTTTATCTCGTCAAGGAACTCACGCTTGCGCGTGCGCTTGGTGGCCAATTCGAAACCGGTCGTGGCAAGGCTTTGCTGTTTCATTTGTCGTTAGCGGTCAAAGCGCTAACTTGTGCAGACCATCCCTAGCATCCATGCAGGTTGTGGAGGTTTTGCGGGGCCGACAAGATATGAGAACCTACTTAGTAAAACAAATTTACTTGATTGCGATTTTCTTGTGGGATAGTTCGAAGAAACCCAAAAAATTTTCGCGGCAAGTGGCATTCGGAGTAGAAGATTTTTGCTTGATATATTTAATATCGAAATACCACACTGCACCGTTTTCGACACATGCATAAATGCAAGATTTGGAAAGAAGAAAATTTCAAGTTGACATACTTTTTGAGTAAACTTATGCAAATTGAATCAAGAAAGGTATTCAATACTTTTTTTGGTGGGGTTGTTGCCTATGTCGCATCGTGTTTATATTTTCTCAAGCAATTTAGTCAAGAGGTGTTACATGCGCAGATGGGAGTTGCAAGTCTGGGCCTTTGTTGTGTTTTTGGCGGGATGTGCTACAAGCAACGAAGCATCAATCGAGCCTAGTGAGAGGAGCCGCCTCACGATAGGCCAGGTGCAGATGGCGCTTAAAAGTAACGAGACTAATCAAGCAGAAGTTTTAGAGGCTTTCGGAGCTCCAAATTTAGTCACTGTAAACAGCGAGGGCGAAGAGGTATGGACGTATCAGCACAATGCTACCCTTGCAAACTCAAGTAGCAGCAATATTTTGGGGACCATCATTGTCCTTGGGGGAACTAAAAATATTTCAGGTTTTGAGCAAAGCAGCCGCACTATGACCCTCATTATTAAGTTCCGCATGATTGAAGGAGTCAAACGCGTTAGCTCATTCTATTCTAGAACTTCTTCATTTTAATATTTACCTACATGAGAAAACTCGCCATTTTTTCTTTCATTTTTGCTTCAAGTTTACTGCCTGGATGTATAACGCTAGATTCTTCAGACGAAAAGTCTGCGCTTGAAATTCAGGCTATACAAGCCCGAGTCTTTGAAGCAGACCGCCCGTTAGCATTCCGTTCAATTTTATCAGTTTTACAGGATCTTGGTTACGTTATTCAGTCAGCAAGTCTTGAGTCTGGTGTAATTACCGCTCAGTCACCGATAAAAGCAGAAACTTGGAGCAGCATTGGTCTAGGCGTATCTGTGGCAGGTCTGCGCAACGAAGTGAGGACTTACGTCACTGCAACAACTGAAGAATTTCACTCCAAGCAAACGCGCGTTCGCCTTACTTTTGTAGAAAGGCGCGTGAGCAGTTCAATTCAAGGACAGCAGTCAACCGATGAAAGTGTGGTGCTTGACGTCAGGACCTATGAGCAGGTTTTCTCAAAGATCGGCGATGCGATTTTTATGCGGGCAGTTCAACGTTGAACTCAGGAAAGCCGCTCATTCTTTCACATTCTAAAAGGTAGATATTTAACACAACCGAGATCTGTCGTTTTTTACTGCTAAGTGGTCGTCCCTGAAAGATCCACTTTCAGCCCACCAGCGAGTTCATGAGACCGGAGTTTCTCGGATTGACGGTTAAGATTCCTCATAATTTGCGCTGCAAATCGGTGAAATCGATCCTGCCCGCAGCCTGCAACAGCCGTAAAAAAATGGCCCAATCATTTTTTGACGATCATCCGCAGCAACCAGCGAATGTTGCAGATCGGCTCGCACAGCACGGCGTGCAAACTGTTACCGTCCACGCCTTTGAAGTGGCAGCGATTCATCCGGTGGTCCGCTTTGAGGTGGCCGATGATCGGGTCAATGGCTTGCCGGCGCTTGAGCATCTTCTTTTCTTGCTCGGTCAGTGACTTGAACTTGCCGCGGTACGGCTTTTACCCTTGGAGATGCATTCAAATTCCGGCGCATGCCAGCTGTAGAGCTTACCTAGCTTGCCGGGGTTCTACTTGCTGGGGTCGCCTCAGAAAACGGAAAAAATCGTACGCTAAGCCGGTTTCAGTGGTCGTAGCGGCCTGAACTTGCCTGCACCGATTTTGGCGCTGCTGCGCCAGAGGTAATCGCCGGTCAGGATGATGTGCTCCCTGCACAGCGGCGACAGGTACTGCAAAAGCGTGTCATCAATGGCCATGCCGTGACCATGCAAAGCGTTTGCGGCCCTCTCCAGATAGACCGTGTTCCACAGTACGATGGAGGCAGTCACCAGGTTCAAGCCACTGGCCCGGTAGCACTGCTGCTCGAAGCCGCGGTCACGGATTTCACCAAGTCGGTTGAAGAACACAGCGCGAGCCAGCGCATTGCGCGCCTCACCCTTGTTCAGCCCGGTATGCACACGGCGGCGCAATTCGACGCTTTGCAGCCAGTCTAGGATGAACAGCGTGCGCTCAATGCGCCCCAACTCACGCAGGGCAATGGCCAACCCGTTCTGACGCGGGTAGCTGCAGAGCTTGCGCAGCATCAACGAGGCTGTCACCGAACCCTGCTGTCTCATTTGTACAAGAGCTAAGAACTCCATCTCTCAGGGGCAACCTCAGTTCTGCCATGAGCATGCTCAGGTGAGCAGCGATGCGCTGCGCCTTGGTGCGGCCAATGCTAGGCAATTGCCGCCACCAGCGGCCACCAGTTGCAATGCGTTCTTGCAATGTAACCGGTCACTGTCCGGCGTTCTTGCGAACTGATTGCAGGTACCAAAGAATGCGCCCTGATCAACAAACAGGACGGGGTCGGATATGGAAGAGACGCAGAGCGTGCTCAGGCGTGCAGTGTTGAGTGAACAGACTTGGGCTGAGGTACTGGATCGTTTTGACCGCGCTGGATTGACGATAGATGAATTTTGCAGCCGCGAAGGCATCAGTCGCAGCAGCCTTGCTCGCCGACGCACGCTTAGGAATAAACAGAGGGGAATCGCGTCCCCGCTGCGAACGAACAAGGTAGCCCCCACCACCGTGCCGAAGGCGGCGTTCGTTGATCTGGGCGACCTTGCTGGAGTGCACGGCAGCGGCAATGGAGCCATGGAGTTACGCATCGAACTCGGCTCGGGCATGAGTTTGCATCTGGTACGCCGGTAATGTTCTTTCCCGAGGGCCGCATTCGCGTGTTCCTGTATGGCCAAGCTGCCGATATGCGCCAGTCCTACGACGGCTTGTACGCTCTGGCACGCCAGGGGTTTGAAGTGGATGTGCTGGCCGGACACATGTTTGTTTTCATCAACCGGCGGCAAACACAGATGAAGGTGCTGTACTTTGACCGCAGCGGCTGGTGCCTGTGGTGCAAGCGTTTGGAGAGCGGCAAGTTCTCCCGTAAAGGCGTTCAAGGCGGCAGTGGCGAGATCGACTGCACGGCGCTCAAACTGATGCTCGAAGGCATCGAAGTGCGCCGACGCCACAAACGCTACCAACACCCTGCGCGGAGGTGACGATGTGCCCATTTTCAATCCGGAGAAGCACTCTTTTGCTTTGTCCCTAAAGGCCGCAAGATAAGGCCCATGTCGATGCCCAATACCAGCACTCCCACATTTACCGTCGAAACGGTCATGGGGCTGTCGCCGCAGAGCATCGCGCAGACACTGCAAGCACAGGCCGCCAGCATCAGCGCGCTGGAGCAGCAGCTCGAATGGTTCAAACGCCAACTCTTTGGCAAGAAGAGCGAGCGCTTTGCACCCTTGCCCGATGCGCAGCAAATGCACCTGGGGCAACTCCTGGGCGACCTCCCTGCCACTGATGCGCCCGAAGCCGACTCCGACTCCAACACCATCCCTGCACACCAGCGACGCAAACCCCGCAGCAACTTTGCCGACGAGGGCACGCCCGCATCGTTCTTTGACGAAACCAAGGTGCCCGTGCACACCATCGAGCTGGCCAACCCCGAGACCAAAGACCTCTCGCCCGATCAGTACGAGGTTGTCAGCCAGAAGGTCAGCCACCGCTTGGCACAGCGCCCCGGTGCCTATGTGGTGCTGAAGTATGTGCGCTCTGTCATCAAGCGCCACGACACGCAAACCCTGCACTGTGCGGGCGCGCCAACAGGCATCATTGAGGGCAGCCGCGCTGACGTGAGCTTGCTCGCAGGCGTTGTTGTTGACAAGTTTGCCTGGCACATTCCGCTGTACCGGCAGCACCAGCGCCTGAGCCAAGCGGGCTTCAAACTCAGCCGGGCGTGGCTGACGCAACTGGCGCAAAAGACCATTTCCCTGCTGGAGCCGATTTACGACACGCAGCTCGAGTCGATCCGCAACAGCCGGGTCAAGGCAATGGACGAGACCCCCATCAAGGCCGGGCGCAGTGGGCCCGGCAAGATGAAGGCGGCCTACTTCTGGCCTGTGTACGGCGAACTCGATGAGGTGTGCTTTGCCTATTTCGAGTCGCGCCGCCACGAGCACGTACAGCAGGCATTGGGGCTGCCAGGGGCCACAGATGCCGTGTTGCTCACTGACGGCTATGAGGCCTATGCACGTTACGCTGCCAAGACCGGCATTACGCATGCCCAATGCTGGGCGCACTGCAGGCGTGGCTTCTTTGAAGCTCTAGGGGCCGAGCCACAGGCCGCTGGCCAGGCGCTGCAGCAAATTGGCGAGATTTACGCCCAGGAAGAAGCCATTCGTGAACGTGACCTCTACGGGGATGCCAAACGAGAGCACCGTCTAAGCCACAGCAAACCGCTGGTGCAGAACTTCTTTGAATGGGTGGATTTGCAGTTCGAGCGGCAAGGCTTCCTGCCCAGCAATCCGTTGACCAAGGCATTGGCCTATGCACGCGAGCGCCGCGCGCAACTGCAGGTGTTTCTGGGCGATGCGGATGTGGCCATGGATACGAACCATCTGGAACGCGCCTTGCGCGCGATACCAATGGGCAGGCGCAATTGGTTATTCTGCTGGACGGAGGTGGGCGCCAAGCGCGCGGGCATCATGCAGAGCCTGATCGTGACATGCCGTTTACATGACATTGACCCCTACACCTACCTGGTTGATGTCTTGCAACGCGTAGGCCACCACCCCGCCTCCAGAGTTTCAGAACTGACGCCTCGTCAATGGAAGCAGCACTTCGCCGAGAATCCATTGCGTTCACCATTACACGGTTTGGTAACGTAGGCAATAACGCCGGACAGTGACCGGTTACCTTGCAATTGCGCCAGGATCACCATGTCAGCGCTGAGCAGTTTGGCGGCGGTGATGTTGTCAAACCAGCCAGAGATCGCATCGGCGGGCCACTGCTCGCACGGCATCGCGAGTCTCCATATGAGCAACTTTGACCTGGTGGCCGTGCTCCACACCTAGGTAGCGCTTGGCCGCATCCAAAACGGGCAAGCCTTCTGCCACCGCACGCAGATGGGCGAAATGGTTTAGTCCAAGACGGCGTACATAAGCAGGCTTGGTGGCCATCATGGCAAACGCGATGGAGTGCCCAGTTGTTTGACCGACTCCAACGCGATCAGCGAGCGCATCTGCGTGATGGCAATCGCATTGAGCTGCTTCAAGCGCTCGGAGGGCGCTATGCCCTGATGGATGAGCACGGCGTTGATGCTCTCCATGTTGGACAGCACGATCAACTGCTCCAGTGTGGCCGCATCGCGCATGTTGCCCGCAGCTTTGGGATTGGCCTCACGCGATTGAGCCGCGGTCACGCCGAACATGGCCACATTCAGCAGGTCGGCCTCACTGGCGTAGATGGTGGCCGTTTTGAGCCTTGGTCAACTGGCGGGGCACCAAGTGCTCCTTGATGGCGTCGGTATGGATACGGTAGTTGACCTTGGCCAGGGTGCGTTGGAAATTCCACTCAACAGAGGCTGCACGGGCCTCTTCGTCCTTGAGACGCTGGAATTCCGTGATCAGGTAGAGCTTGAACTCAGGACTAAGCCACGAGCCGAATTCAAAAGCGATGTCACGGTGCGCGTAGGTGCCGCCACCTCGCCCGGCTTTGGCATACAAGCCAATCGCTCCGGTGGCCTCAACCCATTTGGAGGGCGACAGCGAAAAGCTGTTCAGTCCGGCTTGGGATTTAAACCTCTCGAATTCGAGAGGTTTAAAGGCAGGGTTGTTGATCCGCTCCCACACGCCCAGAAACTCAACGGTGTTTCGGTTGCGCAGCCAGCCGTAGGGGACGCTCTCGTCGCCAAAGCGTTTGACCATATCGGTCAGCGAGATGTAGTCCTGCTCATGGCGGGTAATGAAGGTGACTGGAGTGCCTTGGACACTCAGGCTGCGAGTTTTGGTCATGAATTTGGTGGCAAAGAGCAATTTTGACGGCAAAATTTAATCTAAGATAATTGTCATTATCTTAGATTCATCGATGCAAGTTTCGGGTCTTACGCCTACCAAGCTGCTGATTGTTGAAGCCGATAGCCCATCGCCCGATACCCAATTTGCCGTTTGTCCCACATCCGCAGTAGCGCCGGATGGCCGGTATCCACAAAGTCGATGATCCGCACATCGGTCTTGCCCGCGTGTTCACGGTGCAGGCGCCCCGCATACTGCTGTAACGTGCCCTTGCAGGACACTGGCATGGCCAGGACCAAGGTGTCGAGCGGTGGGTGGACAAAGCCCCCACCAACCAGCTTTCCGGTGGAAAGCAGGACGCGCGGTGCGTTGGGCGGCAGCGCATCCAGATCTGCCACCAGAGCAGCACGTTGCCTCCCGGACATTCGCCCATGCAAGACGAATGGTGGCGGCTGAAGATCGTCGAGTACTCCTTTGATGGCATCAAGGTGCTCTGTGCGCTCGGTCAAAACCAACACCTTGCGACCCCGTGTGACTGCATCCCGGACCTCCACAGCGATGGCGACTGTGCGATCCCGATCGTTGGCCAGATGACGAAAGACATCCTGAATGCCGCCATCGGCAGGCAAATCTAGCCGTCCATGGCATGGGCATGGCACCACCTCCAGGTCGTGTGGAGCACCGGTCGGCTGCGCCGCTGTGTAGCGGATTGGCCCACACTGCATGAAGATGATCGGCTGCTGCCCATCACGGCGGATCGGCGTGGCAGTTAAGCCCCGGATGTATTTCGCCTTGGTGCGCCTCAAGATGGCGTCAAAGGAAAACGCTCCGACATGGTGACACTCATCGACAATGACTTGCCCGTAGTTTTCGACCAACGGATTGACCTCCCCTGACGGGATAAGGACTGCATCACGGCAATGTCAATCTTGCCTGGCGGTTTTGCCTTTCCACCACCAATAGTGCCGATCACCCCCTTGCCTACACCCAGAAAAGCCTGCAAGCGTTCTTGTCATTGCTTGAGCAATTCCGTGCGATGCACCAACACCAGGGTATTAACCCCACGCCGCGCGATCATCGCAGCAGCAGTGACCGTCTTGCCAAATGCGGTTGGTGCGCACAGCACCCCTGCATCGTGGGGAAGCATTCCCGCGATGGCCGCTTCCTGGTCAAGGCGAAGGCTGCCAGCGAAAGACACGTCAAGGGCTTCGCCACCGAAGCGCTCACCCCTCAGATCTCCATAAATGCCGTTGTCTCGAAGCAAGGACAGCGCGGCATCCAGACATCCGCGTGGCAGGGCGATGTGCTGGGGGTAGCTCTCAGCACAACCGATAACACGTGGCTTGTCCCACAAAGAGACTCGCATCGCCTGCGCCTTGTAGAACTCGGGGTTCTGGAACGCCGCCAGTCTAATCAAGCGGTTGGCCAACGCTTGCGGCAGTTGAGTCTTTTCGAAATAAATCAGATTGGCCAGCGTCACAGTCAACGACTTGGGCATCGGGGCGTCCAGCTTTCTGGAGCGTGGGGTTTTCTGCTTCTTGGGGGTGGCCAAATCTTCATCGTCAATGAAAGTGACATCCAACGGATGGATGCCGCCCGTGGCTTGCAGTATCGTCGGCTCGATGTCGTGTGCGCTCATCGGCTGGATGGACGCAAGGAACGCCCATTGATCAGCGTAGGGTGCAGGTTAGCATCGACGAAAGCGCTGAACCCTTGTTCCCTTGGCCCTTTTTGCAATGACAAAGCGATCAAGTTGCCGAACCCGCCTTTGGGCATGGTGTCCTGATTTGGGAAAAGTCGATCGTAGGATTCCAGCTTCAGTTGTCGGGTGCGCGAGCAGGTATGGCTGATGATGGCGGTGCCGAGTCGCCGTGCATCACGGGCCGAAACGCGGTCGCCGAAAAACACCCAAGCATGGGCACCTTGGCCAGAGCGTGAAATCTCCAACGCCGCGGGCACACCAAGCGCTTGGCACGACTGGATGAATGCCCGGGCATCGTCTCGCCAATCAGCCTCGTCGAAGTCGACCGCGAGAAAGTAGCAGCTGTCGTCGTCTAAGAGCGGATAAACCCCGACCGTGTGTTCGCCTGCCAAGTGGTTGAAATCACCCCATCTGAAAGGGGAATCAGCAGGCGGTTGCTACAGTCTCCGCACTTGATGCGGCGCTTCTGGCATACGCCGGCACGCCGTTCGTTTGCACAGGCCGGTGAATAGCCAGACTTACCTGAGGTCTTGCCCTCCCAGAGGACGGGTAAACATCTGCGCGCCCGCGAAACAGGCGACGAAACAGCGCGACCTTCTCCGCGGGGGAAAGCCTAGACGGTTCTGAGGCATGCGCCACAGGCACCGGACTAACTGTCTGCGGTTGATGCCACTCAATCCCATGCGATTCGAGAAGCGTGATCAGGCGGGCATTTTCGGCTCGTAATGTGGCCAGTTCATCGCGAGCAGGCAATCTGGCTCCTTCATTTTGACAGTCTGATCAGCTTAACGTACGATTTTCCCGTTTTCTGAGACGACCCCTTGCTGGCCGTCTGCAAGATCAGGCCCAGGGCGCTCATCTTGCGGCCCACTTCACGCTGCAAGCGGCCCACGATGGTGCGCTGGCGCTGGATAACTTTGCGCTGCGCTTGTACTGGCGAGCGTGGGCGTAGCGGCCCGCTATGTAGCTCAGCAGTTGGCCCTCTTTGGCGTAGGTTGCACGACACCGGAATCAGCGTTCACGATGCCGAAATCCTCCACAGCAAGCTATCAACACGCTTGTTCACGTTGCCCGGAATGACTGTCCACATTCGTGCGGAATACCCACGACCCATTGGATAACAGGTACTACCCCGAATCACCGCGCGCACATTACGCTCACCTAAGCACAACTTTGTTGTTTTTCCAAGGAGCACGAGGTATTTTCCTATACTGACCAGATAAAAAATCGATAAATTACCTCTTTACAAAAAATTCTATCAAGAAATCTAATACACAAAACAAATAAATAGATTGCCTGCTCAGCATAGGGAAAAAGCTTGCCGACGAAGTCACTGGCAAATGGAGACTCTAAGTTAAAATTTCAACTTTAGATATTAGATATTAGATATTAGATATTAGATATTGCTCACGCTATTTTTGCAAGGCGTCACGATACGATTCAAATTTTGTTTGTATCAACGCAAAATACAAGAGCTTTCGAGCACGTAACCAATATTACGTACGGACTTAATTGGAGCCTTTAAGCCCGAAATAACTTCAATTTTTTTACGAAGCCTACTGATAGAAACCTCAATCCTTCGATCGTCGTAAACCATAAAGTTAGCGCCAAGTGCAGTAACAAGAGATTTTCTACTTGCGATTTTTTCTGGTTGACTGAATAGCTCTTTCATTAATCTGGATTCCGTAAGTGTCAAGGAGATTTTGTGCCCGTTAGGCGAAACCAGAAGTTTTTCTATCGGAAAAAGTTGCCAACAACTAATACTGGATGTGGCGTTTCTTCTGGATTCAGCTCTGTGAATAACAGCATCAAGCTCTCTGAAACTCACTGGTTTTGAAAGAAAAGTGTCTGCTCCGGCTTCAAAGCTGCGTACACGTGACTCAACATCGCAGCACGCCGTCAGCATTACGATGCTCAGACCAGATGTACTATTATATCTACGAGCTATCTCAATTCCGCTTTCACCTGGAAGCCCAATATCAATAAAAAGCAAACCTGGAACTGTATTCTTAACCAAAGAATCAAGCTCTAGCGAGTTCGACAACCCAAAAACACTGTGCCCATGCCTTGTTAAATAATAAACTAACTCGCACCTAAGCTCTGCATGATCTTCAACAATTGCAATAATCATAGCCTCTTACCAAGAAAAATGGAGCAAAAAATAACCAGCTAGTTTTAAAATTTTTTTTAAAGATTTCTTGCAAATTCTTGCAAATTCTTGCGTTTACGCCGTAAATGATCTATATTTTTTATAAAATCAACTACCTTTATGTAGATATCTATAAATACAGTCAATATACACTATTTTTCATTTGTGCGATATTCACGGAACAGATTATATCTACTGCATGCGCATGGTTTGCTTTTAAGCAAATAGTGCCCATCATCCAAATTCCCCATTAAGCAGAATTTGAATATCAAACATTATTCAATAATTAACGAATGATCTCTGCCAAGACCTTGATTTGCGTTGAATTACATGCCACAAAAATAGACTACTAGTCTTGATGCATATTTTGTATATTTCATTTAATTGGCATGTCGGACTTTGATTAAAATTGGCTCAGCTTTCCGCCCGCGGGAATAATAATAGGTATTTAGTTACCTTTGTTGCTATGATAATATTGTATTTGTATATTTCCAATACCTAAATTTCAACTTATGATTCATTTGATATTTTTCGAAAATTGGCTTAATAAGCATCGACTCTCAATCGATCAATAAATGGATAGGGTATGGAAGAAATTGAAACTATTAAAGTTAAGTATGCTGAACTAGAGCTTCAGTTATCAAAGAGAACAGAAGAATTGACTGATGCTCTTGTTCGCCTTGAGGATGCTTCGAATTTGATTTGGCAGACACGTCAATATCAAAAGTCCCTGACTCGAATGTTGTCACATGAGTTGAGAACACCATTGTCCCTTGTGGATTCCATGGCAATGAATATAGAGTTGGATTTACCAACAAGTGCCGAAGCTTTACGTATGCGCTGCAATCGAATTAGGAGAACAGTCGATCAATTGATAAATTTAATTCAGACCTGCTTAAGCGCGATAAATTGCTTTGGAAATCCAGCTGGAGTATCGAGAGAAGAAGCAGATGTCTGTAATATGGTCTATGAAGCACACGATGCAGCTAGATCTATTTCTACACGACACAAATTTCACATGAACCTCGAAGATTTACCGGATACGATTTTATGTGATCCGGTACTTACCTCGTTAGCTCTACGTGCATTTGCATGCAACGCCGTTACATATACTCCGGCTGGTACCAACATCAATTTTAATGGTCGACTTGACGATGGTGGTTTTATTTTGGAGGTGTCTGATGATGGCCCAGGTGTTTCTGATAAAGATTTTCCATTCTTATTTGAGCAAAATTTTCGGGGGAAAACTCGAATACTTCGCTCGGCGACGGCTTGGGATTGGCCCTTGCGCGTGAAATGATTGAAAGGCAGGGGGGGGTTGTTGAAGCTTTTAATAACCAAGGCGTTGGATTTTCGGTCCAAATGTGGTTGCCTCGTGTAATTCAACGTTGAACTGTGGAGTCAATTGAGATTAAAGCTTAATCCTCGTTCACTTTCAGCGTTTTAAGACCATTAATGCACTAAGTTTGAAATATTCATCGGGCAACGGTTTGTTATGAGCTTTCCTCCTAAAGTTAGTCGTGACAAATGCTTTGTGCTATTCACATTTCCAATAAATTGATAGATTGTATTGTTTGTGTACTGCAATGGCTCTGATAAAGTATTTACTTACTTCGGCAGTTTTCATGCTAAACCAAAGTACCGAGAAATAAAATTTCCCGAGAGTGAAGCTCTGCCAGAAGAAGTTGAGGTTTACGAACAGCAGGATGATGGCTGCATCGAAGCTTGTGAGGCAGGAATGCTAGTTCCCGACATTTGTCGGGAGTTGAGTATCAGCAGTGCTACGTTTTACAGATGGCGTGCTAAGTTCGGTGAGAAAAACACATCTGTAATGACCTGAATCCACCCGGATTTACTAGACACTCCCGAGCTGTTGGAAATAGCGTTTCTCGAACTCTACCGGCAAGATGTCGCCAGCGGCATTGTGCCGACGCTTGGAGTTGCAAAACATCTCGATGTAATTGAAGACATCAGTCCTAGCGTCTTGCCGGGTGAGATAGATCTGACGGCGAACGCGTTCGCGCTTGAGTAACTGGAAGAAGCTCTCAGCCACTGCATGGCAGTTACCTCGCCGACTCATGCTGCTGACGGTATGAAAATGACACGCGAACGCGGTGAGGAGTTGATACACCTCGACTGGTAATCCTCTCCTTGTCAATGCCGCTTGTAATTTCCACCCATTATTCAAGCGGCAGCCATAGTTCTTGCGAGAGGCTGCCTGGGCAACAATCTGGCGCGCCTTGGCCAGACTGCCCTGCAAGGCGTCCCGCACCGCCTGGCTCAGGGCGTTGGCACCACGCTCCATCTGGCAGGCGATGCGCGCAACAATGGTGCGCTGGCGTTTGATGGCGCGGCCCATGCGTTTGAACTGTTTGGCGTGGGCATAGCGACCGGCCTTGAAACGCAAGAGCCGTCCTTCTTTGGCAAAGGTCTGCTTGAGATCGATGCCCGCGTCCTTGGCAGCCACCACCAACTTCTGGCGTGCCGTCTCCAGCAACTTCGAATCGGTGGGTAATCCCCCCAATTTCCACCGGACCTAAAAGTAGAACGGTTATGCAGCCATGGCCAAGTGCTGCATTGGGGTGAAACCGCCCAGGGCCATATTCGGGCGGTCGTGATTGTAGGACCACATCCACTGCGTGGCGAAGTCCTGAACTTCTTCAATACTGGACCAGTAATACTGGGATAGCCATTCGTATCGAACAGTCCTGTTAAACCGTTCGACATAGGCATTCTGCTGTGGCTTGCCCGGCTGGATATATTCAAACCGGATGCCCCATTCCTCGGCCCAGTTCTGGATGGTGCCACTGATGTTCTCGGGCCCGTTGTCACATCGAATCACTTGCGGCTTGCCACGCCAGGAAATGATCTGCTTCAATGCTCGGATCACCCGCTCCGACGGCAGCGAGAAGTCCACCTCAATGCCCAGCGCCTCACGGTTGAAGTCGTCGATGACATTGAACAAGCGCAGGTTACGGCCGTCCTCCAGCTTGTCGTGCATGAAGTCCATCGACCAGACCTGATTGATGGCCTCTGGCACAGCCAAAGTAACCGGTCACTGTCCGGCGTTATTGCCTACGTTACCAAACCGTGTAATGGTGAACGCAATGGATTCTCGGCGAAGTGCTGCTTCCATTGACGAGGCGTCAGTTCTGAAACTCTGGAGGCGGGGTGGTGGCCTACGCGTTGCAAGACATCAACCAGGTAGGTGTAGGGGTCAATGTCATGTAAACGGCATGTCACGATCAGGCTCTGCATGATGCCCGCGCGCTTGGCGCCCACCTCCGTCCAGCAGAATAACCAATTGCGCCTGCCCATTGGTATCGCGCGCAAGGCGCGTTCCAGATGGTTCGTATCCATGGCCACATCCGCATCGCCCAGAAACACCTGCAGTTGCGCGCGGCGCTCGCGTGCATAGGCCAATGCCTTGGTCAACGGATTGCTGGGCAGGAAGCCTTGCCGCTCGAACTGCAAATCCACCCATTCAAAGAAGTTCTGCACCAGCGGTTTGCTGTGGCTTAGACGGTGCTCTCGTTTGGCATCCCCGTAGAGGTCACGTTCACGAATGGCTTCTTCCTGGGCGTAAATCTCGCCAATTTGCTGCAGCGCCTGGCCAGCGGCCTGTGGCTCGGCCCCTAGAGCTTCAAAGAAGCCACGCCTGCAGTGCGCCCAGCATTGGGCATGCGTAATGCCGGTCTTGGCAGCGTAACGTGCATAGGCCTCATAGCCGTCAGTGAGCAACACGGCATCTGTGGCCCCTGGCAGCCCCAATGCCTGCTGTACGTGCTCGTGGCGGCGCGACTCGAAATAGGCAAAGCACACCTCATCGAGTTCGCCGTACACAGGCCAGAAGTAGGCCGCCTTCATCTTGCCGGGCCCACTGCGCCCGGCCTTGATGGGGGTCTCGTCCATTGCCTTGACCCGGCTGTTGCGGATCGACTCGAGCTGCGTGTCGTAAATCGGCTCCAGCAGGGAAATGGTCTTTTGCGCCAGTTGCGTCAGCCACGCCCGGCTGAGTTTGAAGCCCGCTTGGCTCAGGCGCTGGTGCTGCCGGTACAGCGGAATGTGCCAGGCAAACTTGTCAACAACAACGCCTGCGAGCAAGCTCACGTCAGCGCGGCTGCCCTCAATGATGCCTGTTGGCGCGCCCGCACAGTGCAGGGTTTGCGTGTCGTGGCGCTTGATGACAGAGCGCACATACTTCAGCACCACATAGGCACCGGGGCGCTGTGCCAAGCGGTGGCTGACCTTCTGGCTGACAACCTCGTACTGATCGGGCGAGAGGTCTTTGGTCTCGGGGTTGGCCAGCTCGATGGTGTGCACGGGCACCTTGGTTTCGTCAAAGAACGATGCGGGCGTGCCCTCGTCGGCAAAGTTGCTGCGGGGTTTGCGTCGCTGGTGTGCAGGGATGGTGTTGGAGTCGGAGTCGGCTTCGGGCGCATCAGTGGCAGGGAGGTCGCCCAGGAGTTGCCCCAGGTGCATTTGCTGCGCATCGGGCAAGGGTGCAAAGCGCTCGCTCTTCTTGCCAAAGAGTTGGCGTTTGAACCATTCGAGCTGCTGCTCCAGCGCGCTGATGCTGGCGGCCTGTGCTTGCAGTGTCTGCGCGATGCTCTGCGGCGACAGCCCCATGACCGTTTCGACGGTAAATGTGGGAGTGCTGGTATTGGGCATCGACATGGGCCTTATCTTGCGGCCTTTAGGGACAAAGCAAAAGAGTGCTTCTCCGGATTGAAAATGGGCACATCGTCACCTCCGCGCAGGGTGTTGGTAGCGTTTGTGGCGTCGGCGCACTTCGATGCCTTCGAGCATCAGTTTGAGCGCCGTGCAGTCGATCTCGCCACTGCCGCCTTGAACGCCTTTACGGGAGAACTTGCCGCTCTCCAAACGCTTGCACCACAGGCACCAGCCGCTGCGGTCAAAGTACAGCACCTTCATCTGTGTTTGCCGCCGGTTGATGAAAACAAACATGTGTCCGGCCAGCACATCCACTTCAAACCCCTGGCGTGCCAGAGCGTACAAGCCGTCGTAGGACTGGCGCATATCGGCAGCTTGGCCATACAGGAACACGCGAATGCGGCCCTCGGGAAAGAACATTACCGGCGTACCAGATGCAAACTCATGCCCGAGCCGAGTTCGATGCGTAACTCCATGGCTCCATTGCCGCTGCCGTGCACTCCAGCAAGGTCGCCCAGATCAACGAACGCCGCCTTCGGCACGGTGGTGGGGGCTACCTTGTTCGTTCGCAGCGGGGACGCGATTCCCCTCTGTTTATTCCTAAGCGTGCGTCGGCGAGCAAGGCTGCTGCGACTGATGCCTTCGCGGCTGCAAAATTCATCTATCGTCAATCCAGCGCGGTCAAAACGATCCAGTACCTCAGCCCAAGTCTGTTCACTCAACACTGCACGCCTGAGCACGCTCTGCGTCTCTTCCATATCCGACCCCGTCCTGTTTGTTGATCAGGGCGCATTCTTTGGTACCTGCAATCAGTTCGCAAGAACGCCGGACAGTGACCGGTTACGGCCTTCGTGGAGCGCAGCGAGAACGTGGTCTTGCTGGGCGCCAGTGGGGTGGGCAAAACCCACTTGGCCATCGCCTTGGGCTACAGGGCAACCCAGGCTGGAATCAAGACGCGTTTCATCACGGCGGCAGATCTGCTGATGACACTGAGCACGGCACTACGGCAGAACACCCTGGAAGAGGCTATCAAACGCATCGTGCGTCCCTACCGGCTGTTGATCATTGACGAAGTCGGGTACCTACCCATGAATCGGGAACAGGCGAATCTTCTGTTCCAAGTCATTGCCAAACGCTATGAAGTGGGAAGTCTCATCCTGACCTCCAATCTGCCGTTTGGGCAATGGGACCAGACGTTTGCAGACGATGCAACGCTGACAGCGGCGCTACTTGACCGACTGCTCCACCACGCCCATGTGGTCCCGATCTCAGGAGACTCCTATCGCCTGAAAGATAAGCGGCGTGCCGGTGTGATTGCCGCCAGCAGCAATGCCCTACTCAAACGAAAACGCAGTCACCTTGATACACAGGAGGAGCAAGCAGCCTAGAGGCGCCAAGCAAAGACAAAACAACCAATCACCCCACATAACGGTGTATCAAATCCACGCCGCGTTTGCGTTCCACAGTTGTATCAAATCGAGACTGCGTTTGACATCAGCACAGCATGTCCGCTTTGCACCCACCCGCCCAGGGCCAGACTCATCACTGCACTGCGTTGAATGCCGCGCCCGGCGCGGCTGTCAATGTCTTCGATAGCCGCTTGCGGATACTTCAGCCTAGCCTGTTTTGTTGGCGCCAGTCCTGAATTGACAGAGTGTGCCGAAGTACATTGACAGTCCATCAATTGCTAAATAACTAGACATATTGCGGCCTCTGTTAGCTTAAGCCACTGTCAGCCAATCTCGGCTCTCCCTGCCAAATCCTGAGTGGCGTCAACAATTAGAGGCGAATCAGCGGGTGGATCATCTTGAGCTGTTCGTCCAGGCGGGTGACGGAACATCTCGTCAGTTTGGGGTGTTTGCGGCGTGGGGCCCATCAAAACCTCGCTGGAATTTGCAAGAAATCTAATGCTCGGGACTTATTGTCTTGCAAATACCAGCCCACCGAATCAGCGCAATCCCTTGATGAATCAAGTAGTTAGGTGCTATTCAGTGCGGACTAGGTAGTCGGCCCCGCAAAAACTCCTCAACCCCAACACCCTCAAACCGATGGAGCGAAACAACTTACGAAAACAGGCTGACAATCCAAAATAAATGCGAAAACTAGCCTGAAAACCGTTGTTGTCGTTCAGTTCTTATGCGAGAGAACCCAACAATCTCCCCAACAGTCCGCCAGCCGTCTTTATCGAGCAACTAGTGAAATTCCGGATCTCGCGGTTGTAATAATTCCCGCAAACGGGAGGCCCTGGATCGAACCGTGCCAATAGGCACGTTCAGAAAATCTGCGGTTTGCTGATAAGTCAAATCGTATACGAATATCGACTCAAACGTCATTTGAAGGGATGGTGACATTGTTTCGACCTCTGCCTGAACCTGGCGCAAGCGCTCAGTTGCAATTAAATTATCCATAAAACTCATATCAACATGCTGCAGCTCAATATCTTCTTCATCCATTTGCACCTCTCTTCCGCAGAATCGGCTCATGGACATGCTTGCCCTATGACTTCGCCCCAAGTTGGCGGCAACACCAAATATCCAAGTTTCAGGATTCGATCTGCCCTCATATCGTGAAGCAGACTTGATCAGCTCGACAAAGACATCCTGAACAAGATCTTCCACAAGGAATGGGTCCCGTTCGAAGCGCCGTAAGAATCGCTGTAACTTCGAATACTTTGTAATCGCAATATTGACAATCGCATCAACATTAACTTCCTGACCTGTAACGAAAGTATCATCGTTTTTCATTTGACGCCTCTCCGCGGTGAGCATGTAGTAGAGATACCTTGACGCTACCAAGCACAAGCGTGGCGAAGATGGCGAGGTCGAGCGTGAGTAGAGGTCATTGCAAATCCATTATTGAGTACGTCAGACGAATTTGATTTCTGTGAGCGTTGGCAACTGTCGATCAATAAATTCACTTTGATCAGTAGCTTTACTAAGTGACACTGTGAATTCATCCAAGACGAATTGGTGGCGCCGCAGGAACCGAATCAAGCTGTTTAATTTGCTCCATTGCCGGGCGAGTCGATTGCATGAGCAAACTACACAAAGATTGGCGTTATCGACGAGATAAAATAACAAAGCCAAGCCGTTCGGTTTCCCTTGCGTAAGAAGTTGGTGAATACGTTCACTCGCGCAGGCTTCAGCAAATTCACGACTGGTTATGTGTGTCGGGCCCTCCGACCTTGGTGAAAGGCGGGTAATGCCCGACTTGGAGGCTGTGCTCAACACCCCGTCTCCAAGGCGCAAAGCAAGAATATTGCTAGGCTCGTTTCGCCCAAGGATGAGCTCTGGTCGTGTTGTGTTAACTGTTCTAGACATATTTACTTGGTAAATAGCAAGACATATTTTTCTGATCTGTGTCTTTTTCAAATAATTTATGAAATTGCTGCAATCATTAAATTGGTTAATCGATTCGAGGCATTGATATGCGTTACTTTGTTAGTTAGTAACGAATTTGATTTTTTCGGCTTTAGCCGAAAGAGGGTGTGTGAGTCTTTAACTCTGGCGGCAATCCACCCCCTAGTCCAGACTTGTTGCTGCATCCTTAATTTAGTAACTTGTTCATCTACTTGATATGATTAGTCTTTCTTCGCAGCACTAACGCTCTCAACTGAGAGCGAAGGCTTTGGGAGATACTGCCATTTAGTTATTTCAAGGCTTGAACTACTACTTCCCAAGCTGGCACGTTGTGCTGTCGGTGCTAGGCGTCGAGAAAATGATTCAATAATTAGTGTCTGATGATTTTCGGCATGTACTATAGATGCACCAAGAATCCATAAAACTGTTGCGGAACATTTCATATAGGCTCCTAAACTTTGTTTGATATTGTTTCATTCATACCGTCTCATTCCTTTCATATCCTTGCGGTATGCTATTTAAGGTGTGCTTCAAAATTGCGGGTTTCGGCTAACACAGACGTGATCGTTTCTCCGTAAGGATTTCGAGATTTATCGTTCGGCACGATGGAGTGGCGGCAGGCTCGTCGACCTGCAATGGGTCAGCCTTGCTGAGGCATCAGGGGGCCAAAACCCAGCATCGTCAGCCAATGCGGGTGCTCCTCACCCGTCAAGAGCTGGCGAGTACTTTTGCAAATCGGCTTAGGCACACGGCTACGCAGGAACGTGCGGTATTTGAGGAAGGGTAATCCCCCCAATTTCCACCGGACCTAAAAGTAGAACGGTTATGCAGCCATGGCCAAGTGCTGCATTGGGGTGAAACCGCCCAGGGCCATATTCGGGCGGTCGTGATTGTAGGACCACATCCACTGCGTGGCGAAGTCCTGAACTTCTTCAATACTGGACCAGTAATACTGGGATAGCCATTCGTATCGAACAGTCCTGTTAAACCGTTCGACATAGGCATTCTGCTGTGGCTTGCCCGGCTGGATATATTCAAACCGGATGCCCCATTCCTCGGCCCAGTTCTGGATGGTGCCACTGATGTTCTCGGGCCCGTTGTCACATCGAATCACTTGCGGCTTGCCACGCCAGGAAATGATCTGCTTCAATGCTCGGATCACCCGCTCCGACGGCAGCGAGAAGTCCACCTCAATGCCCAGCGCCTCACGGTTGAAGTCGTCGATGACATTGAACAAGCGCAGGTTACGGCCGTCCTCCAGCTTGTCGTGCATGAAGTCCATCGACCAGACCTGATTGATGGCCTCTGGCACAGCCAAAGGCTCGGGCTTCTCACGCACCAAGCGCTTCCTAGGCTTGATACGTAGGTTCAACTCCAGCTCACGATAGATGCGGTACACGCGTTTATGGTTCCACCCGAAACTCTTCACATTGCGCAGATACAGGTAGCACAGGCCAAAGCCCCAGTTGCGGTGGTTGTCCGTCAGCCGCATCAACCAATCAGCGATGAGTTCATTCTCAGCGTTTTGCTTGGACTCGTAGCGGTAGCAGGATTCGCTGATTGAGAACACGGAACAGGCGACCCGTATGGCAAGCCCACGCTGCTGCACGACTTCTTTGGCCATCTCGCGCCGGCGAGACGGCCGGCTTACTTTTTTGCGAGGTACTCGTTGGCGATCTCGGCCTTGTCAAACGCAGTCTCGATTTGATACAACTGTGGAACGCAAACGCGGCGTGGATTTGATACACCGTTATGTGGGGTGATTGGTTGTTTTGTCTTTGCTTGGCGCCTCTAGGCTGCTTGCTCCTCCTGTGTATCAAGGTGACTGCGTTTTCGTTTGAGTAGGGCATTGCTGCTGGCGGCAATCACACCGGCACGCCGCTTATCTTTCAGGCGATAGGAGTCTCCTGAGATCGGGACCACATGGGCGTGGTGGAGCAGTCGGTCAAGTAGCGCCGCTGTCAGCGTTGCATCGTCTGCAAATGTCTGGTCCCATTGCCCAAACGGCAGATTGGAGGTCAGGATGAGACTTCCCACTTCATAGCGTTTGGCAATGACTTGGAACAGAAGATTCGCCTGTTCCCGATTCATGGGTAGGTACCCGACTTCGTCAATGATCAACAGCCGGTAGGGACGCACGATGCGTTTGATAGCCTCTTCCAGGGTGTTCTGCCGTAGTGCCGTGCTCAGTGTCATCAGCAGATCTGCCGCCGTGATGAAACGCGTCTTGATTCCAGCCTGGGTTGCCCTGTAGCCCAAGGCGATGGCCAAGTGGGTTTTGCCCACCCCACTGGCGCCCAGCAAGACCACGTTCTCGCTGCGCTCCACGAAGGCCAGACTGCCAAGCTCCTGCACCAGAGTTTTGGGCACACCGCTGGCAAACTGGAAGTCAAACTCATCGAGCGTCTTGATGGCGGGGAAGCCCGCTATGCGCGTGAGCATGGCGCGCGTTCTCTCCACCCTGGCCAGAGCCTCGCCACGCAAGGCTTGCTCCAGGAACTCCAGGTACCCCAGCTCTTTCTTGGCCGCCATTTGCCCCAAGTGGGCAAGCTGATCGGGTAAGTTGAGCAGGCGCAGCTGATCACACAGTTCACGCAGTCTTTCCATTTGCAGGCTCATGGTCGTCCTCCTGCTGAGGCTTGGTTGTGCACCAGCGTGTCATACATCGCCAGAGGATGCTGCAGGCCTCGCCATGCCGCGGCTGGAATTGGCCGGACTGCTGCGCCGCTACCGGTGACTTTTTGTAATTGACGCACTGTTCGCCCACTGTAGGCGCTGGGGATGGCCAGCAGATGTGCGCGCTCAGTTTGCAAAGCCAGTGCCGGCACACACCCAGTGGTTCCGTGGATCCGCACATTGGCAACGTCACGCAGCCAGGTGCGCATTTCCCGATTGGCTGTGTCCGCGTCCACCACCAAGCCTTGCTGCTTCATACTCGCCACCAATGGCACCCAGAAGCTGCGCCGGATGTAGCCATTCATGCGTTCGACTTTGCCCTTGGTCTTGGCCCGATAGGGCTTGCACACCCGCGGCACAAAGCCATGGTGGTGCGCAAAGTCAGCAAAGGCACCCTGGAACTGGTGCAGGTTCTTGCCGTAGGCGTCACGCTTGAGGATGACGGTCTTCATGTTGTCGTACAGCACTTCACGGGTGACTCCACCAAAGCTCTCGAACGCCCTGACATGGCACGCCAGTAGTGTCTCCAGCTTCATGTCTGTGACGAACTCCGCGAAGGTCGCCCGGCTGTGGCCCAGCGTTGCCACAAACGCCGCCAACATGCCGTCTTTATGCCCAGCCTTGCGGAACTCGATCCAGTCCATCTGCATTTGCTCACCGGGCTGGGTCTCGAACCGCACAACCGGATCCGGGCGCGCCTGTGGACGCAACTCCTTGAGGTACTCCTGCAGGATGCGCACGGAGCCCGTATACCCCTGTGCGGCAATCTCACGCTGCAGCACCGTTGCTGGAATCCAATCAGGCTTGGCCGCCTGAATACGTCCAGCCAGGTAGTCCTTGAATGGATCGAGCTTGCTCTTACATGCCGGCAGTTTCTTCATGGCCGGCGGACCACCCTCCAAATACTTACGCACCGTGTTGACTGCCATACCAGTTTGCACCGATATCTCGCGCAAGCTCAGCCTGTGTTTCCTTAATACCTTGAGTTCCATGTACTCCTCGTTCGTAATCATTGCCAGTCCCATCCATGGTTCGGATGGCTTGGCACGTTAGTCGAGGTGTATCAATTCCTCACCGCGTTCTCGTGTCATTTTCATACTGCGCGTGACAGCCTTGAGTTTCTCTTCCAGATACATCTTCTTAAGCCGCCGGTTCTCGTCTTCGAGTTCCTTCATGCGGGCCATCATGGATGTGTCCATGCCACCAAACTTGGCACGCCACTTGTAGAACGTGGCGGTGCTGATCCCCAACTCACGACAGATATCAGGAACCGGCAAACCGGCTTCAACACGCTTCAATGCAGCCATGATCTGGCTATCCGTAAATCTCGACTTCTTCACGTAGAACTTCCTTCTTAGAAAATTCTACTTCTCGGTCCTTTGGTTTATCGGGGGGATTACCGCGCTTTGTCTTGGCGGGACTCACGGAGTTCGGAGGTATCCGCGACGCGGCACCGGATTCGTGGGGACGTAGGGTCATTGAGAACAAGCTCAAGGTAGCTGCGAACAAGTTGCCTGAGGTGGCATACCTCTTGGAAGCGGGCTCAGACCGGGTGGGCGCCTTAGATGTGCGCCTCGCGCGGGATTCCAAGGCCACGGCACCGGTATCAGTTGAGACGGACCTGGCGCGCCTTCTGGAAGCAGCGGACCGCATAGAAAATGAGGAGTACGTCGGGAAGGACCTCGCCATGTACTTCGGGAATCTTGGGAGCGCCGGCGGCGCGCGCCCTAAAGCTTCCGTTCGCACTGATGACGGTATTCTCTGGCTCGCCAAGTTCCCCTCCAATTCGGACCGAGCTTGTAATGCTGTCCTAGGGAAGGTCTGCACAACAGCCTCAGGAGCTGCCGTTGAGGGGGACTTGTTCACATGATGAAACCGCCGCCGAATTTGGCGTCAATTTCCCCTTCTACGGGCATGTTTTAGCCCCCATTCGGGCTCTTGCCCGAATTGCGGGCGCACTCATGCCTGCAGGTCCTGCAAAATTCGTTTGCCCACCATCCACAGGTTCGATAGCGCGAACAGCGTGACCAGTTGCGCTGTGTTCTTGGCCAGACCCCGGTAGCGCACCTTGACGTGGCCAAACTGGCGCTTGATCACTCGAAACGGATGCTCGACCTTGGCGCGCACGCTGGCCTTGAGCTTTTCAGCTTGCTCAAGCAAGGCACCCCAGCCAATGCTGGCCAAGGCACGACGCTTGCCCGGACGCATGGCCACTTGCCACTGGACAGCGGTGGCCTCCGGGCGCTTGCCGGCACCCTGGTAGCCCGCATCGGCAAACACCACGCTCTCCTGGCCATGCAGCAGACCATGGCCTTGTGTGACATCGCTCACGTTGGCAGCCGTGCCGATCACGCTATGCACCAAGCCCGAGTCGGCATCCACGCCAATGTGCGCCTTCATCCCGAAGTACCACTGGTTGCCCTTCTTGGCCTGGTGCATCTCGGGGTCTCGCTCGCCCTCTTTGTTCTTGGTCGAGCTGGGCGCGGCGATCAAGGTGGCATCGACCACCGTGCCAGTCTTGAGCATCAGGCCCTTCTTGGCCAGCGTGGCGTTGATGGCGGCCATGATCTGAAGGCTCAGATCGTGCTCTTCGAGTAGGTGGCGAAAGCGCAGGATGGTGCTCTCGTCAGGCAGGCGGCTCAGGCCCGGGTCAAGCTGGGCGAACTGGCAGTACAGCGGCACATCGTGCAAGGCCTCCTCCATGGCCGGATCGCTCAGGCCGAACCACTGTTGCATGAAGTGAAGGCGCAGCATGGTCTCCACGGCAAAGGGCGGCCGGCCTGTCTTGCCAGACGGCGCGTGCGGCTGGATCAGCCCCACCAATTCCGCCCAAGGAACCACCAGGTTTATCTCGTCAAGGAACTCACGCTTGCGAGTGCGCTTGGTGGCCAACTCGAAACCAGCTGTGGCAAGGCCTTGTTGTTTCATGACCGTTTAACGCATGAGCTCGCCATCGGCTGACTTATGCAGACCTTCCCTAGGGGACGATTACCGATCACGGCTTAGGTCTGAGAGATTTTTCATTTAAACATTTCTCTGCTTTTTGGAATTCAGTGAGTGCGTCTTTCATGCCTATATTTCGTAGCAGATAGTCGTAGGACCCGAAGTTCTTCCAATTCCGGAGGCGATACCAGCGCTTCGCTCCCTTGACACTGTCCAGATCACCCAGCAGCTCCTTCGCTTGTTCCCAATTAGCGTGCGTTGACATCTCTCCAACTAACTTGGCCAGCGCCTGAACAACCACATTGTTTCTGCTTTTGACCATTGCTCTGATGTTCGTGCGGCCCCTGTGGTCCTCAATCAACAGCAATCTGGCACGATCAAATAAAATTACCTTGTTATTAACCAAGTCCCTAATTCCGTCCAGGTAGTTCTTAACCGTGTCGTAATTGCGCCTCTTCAGTGCCATGTAGAGCCCAGGAGTGCCTTCGCGCGTCTTGGCGGAAACGATCTCGGCGATCTGCTCTTGGCTCAGGCCCAAATCCTTAAGGCCGGACAGGAACTCCTTCACCGCGGAGTGATGGCCGTTCTGCAGTGCCATGTACAAACCAAACCCCAGTATCTCGAGACCTTTCTTTCCGAACTTCGGCTTCTTTAACCCAAAAATGACCATCACGCGCTGCACTTCCAGGATGTTGTTCGTGGTAAGCGCCTCAGAGAGGCAGAAAACTTGGTTCGTAAGATCTGGATCGACGAAGTGTCCAACACACGTTCTTGCCCAGTCTTTGTCTTCCTTAGGTACAAAGAGACTCAACACGCCCGCACCGTTACAGATTCGCACTCCATGGAAATCAAATTTGTCGAAGTCTAAATCGACAATCTGTTCAGGAAAAACCTTTAGATGGCTAACATTCGCTGAAACATTTGGTTCGTAGAGACCCAGATAGATCCTCCCATCGTCCAGGTGCTTAAGAAAAACCCTCATCGCATGACAGCCACCACTGGTATGGTACGTGACTGAAAACGACTGTTCTTTGCCGGGCTCCAATCGTTGCGCAAGTCAGTTCATGAGTTTACCGAAGTTACCTGGACTGAAGATGATCGAGGTGAATTCACTCCGCTCTGAAAGCTTTTCCAGATTATCGTATGTGAAGTTACTCACATTCTTATTCTTGATGTTGATGAGGAAATCCTTCGTATCTTTCTGTGCTGCCTGCTCCAAATGCCTGCATACCATGGGTTCTTTACTTCTAGGTGGAACGAGCTTACCGTTGAAGTTATCCAGGGAGTATTTTTGCTTATTGCTAAAAAAGGGATCGCCTCTTTTAAAAGCATCTGGGTCTTTTCCAAAAGGCTTGCGCCTATATGCGCTATCGCTCTGGTGTTTACATGTTTTATTTTCCCAGTATGTATCGGTTTGTTTTTTGCGTTCCTCGAGGAAGTCAGTGACTATTTTGGAAAGCCCCAAATGGTCCTGAATGCGAAATCCAGCATTGAGGAAACATTTGGCCAAACTGAGCTGCGCGCTCTCCGAAATATTCGGGTTGGCATCCAACAGTGTCAAGGTCTCTGTGCGGAGATTTTGGTGAGCCCATAGCAGTGAACCGATCGCCTGGGGGTGGCTTTCGGAAAACCGAAGGCAAAGACCTGCTATACTATTCAATTCAGTGTCTGGGACTTCGAGAGCTTCGAGTTGGGTCAGTTCGCTTTTCTTGATCAGTTCTTCTAGTTTTTGGTGATAGCTCGGGTCTTCCAGTCCGATTTCGAGCATGTCCGGTATGTCCGGTATGCCCGGTATGTCCGGTATGATCTGTGGGTTTTCCGGTTGGGTGTCACTTGGAATAACGGTTGTTTTGCGCAATTTAAAATTGGGTTCAGGAAAATTAGGCATAGAATCTCCATTTGATTTAGTCTGGGGCAAGAGATGCAACTTCGCCTGCGGTCGTCTTTTCTGACGCAGCCAGCGTCAATCGATTTATGTGTTAACAATCAGCTGAAGAGTCCAGCACCGTGCTGCGTGGTTATTGAGTGAGCGGTACCTGTGAAAAAGTTCTGTCGCAATAACAAATTTCCCCAGTCGCCGAAAAATCAAAGTTCAGCAGAACCGTCCTCGGCAGCGGCCTGCCTCCTAAAAGCTTCATTAGCGTACCTGCACCAACCCATTGAGGTTTTGGTGGTTATTTGATGCGAAGAAGCGTTCCTCGGGGTGCGGGTGCATATTCCGGACTCGGGGAAGATAGTTCACGGCCATGCGATTGAACCGTTTCCAGGTTATCGGTCTTCGTTGACTTCGTCGTAGTAATGAATGCATGCCGCCATGCGCGGCACGCTTCACTATGCTTGTGCGGCAGGGTTATGGCTTTTGGCCTTGCCTGCCTCCCCCCGTGCCCAACTTGGCTTCACCTCCAGGCAGTCCAAGTTTGACGCCGCACCCCCGCTGTATCAAATCGAGACTGCGTTTGACACCACCTAGTCAAATACAAAACCGCTGCTAAAAAGGGTTTTCTTTTCTTTGGGCTCATTCGCAAATATGGCGATCAGGTGATTTGTGATCGCCGTCTGCGCGGCGGGGATTCCGAGCACGCCACCATGGGTGGCAGTGTTTCCGCTGTGGAGACTCAATGTGACCTGTGAGCCCTTGGATTGCATCGTTGTCAGCAAGGTTTGGGTACTTGATGGAAGCACGGTCGTGTCTGCAGCGCCTTGAACCAACAAGGTGTTGCCGGGCAGTTTCATTTGTCCCGGTTCATTGCTATTCAACACACCAGCGATATAGGTTGTATTGATCGCTGAATTGATAACCCCTGTGTAGGCCGCAGGTGTCGCACCATTCGTCACTGCGTAGGTGCCGACATCGTTCGAGATCGAAGTGCTGAACTCCGTAAAGCATTCGGAGGCCACTTTGGCGTTATAGACAGCCAGCATACGGGGGCCAAAGACAGTGCTCGGCGTCACGGATGACGGCGTGCTCTGGGTTCCCTTGACGACGTAGGCCGCATAGAAGTTACTGATCCCTACTGCCTCGTAACCTGTGGTGTAGTTCACCGGATTCTGGGAGTTAGTCTGAATGCCTGACCACATGGCATTGAGTGATGCCTTCAAATTGGATGCCGGAGCGATGGCAACAGCGCCCTTGTAGGTAAGACTAGCCTCTTGTTTCTTAGCCAATCCCGCAAACTGTGCGCCAGCCAAGGCTGCATGCCCGCCCTGTGAATGACCCAGCGTAGCCCAGGCTCCGGAGAGTTGTGTTGTCATCAGTTTTTTGGCCCCAACCGCAGCCAAGGCCATGGATCGACCAGCACTCCCGAGATCGAGATAGGGATGTCCTGCATCGACTCCCATGGCGGTGCTTCCCAAGCCCTCGTAGTCCGGGGCAACTACAACATATCCTTGCGAAATCAGCTGCGCCACCACACCCGCATACCCCCAGTTTCCTGTGGCCTTCATGGTGACACTGGGGGCGCAGTCTTTGGCAACGCCTACTGTTCCATGCCCAAACACGACCAGTGGCCAGCCGCCGGGTGGCATGACAGACTTCGGCGTGAACAGCATGGCGCTAGCGTTGATTTGCTTGCCCATGGCGCTGGGCATTTTGTAAGCGAACAAGCGGCCTGTCGCCACTGAAGATAGCGTGAGCGGCATGTTCAGGGGATTTGCATCCTGAGACTCCAGGGCAATAGATCCGGCTGCGTCTTGCATCGCCTTGATCGCATCGTGCAGTTTTGTCAGGCGTTCCTGGGGGGTGGTCCCCACAGGCAAGTCCTTTTGCGCCTGCTGAAGTTGTGCTGCGAGTTGGCGTGCAGCACCATGAACCATGGTGTTTCCGGCCGCCACATGGTCTGCATAAGGGTTGGTGTCTGAGGGCAATCCCAGTTCTTCCAGCACACGCGCTTTTGCCGTGGCTGTGGACAGGTTGTCTGTTTTGACCTTGCCCACAATCAGCGTGGTGATGGGCGTCACTACTGCTGACTCCGAAGCGGGCGATGCCATGGTGTATGCCGACTTGCCGGCCGCCAGTAAGGTCAGACCACCGTCATCGGAGTCTTTGGCGGAATCAGAAATCTCGGCGATGACATTCAGTCCTGTGGTATCAATGCTACCGGGAGAGAGTTGGTATTTGCCAGCGCTGTCAGTGGTGGCAGTCGGTTCCCCCGCATCACATACCCCGTTGGAATTGACATCCAGACAAACTTTGGCGCCTTCAATGTAGCCATCGATAACCATGCCGGACAGGACGCTTGATGCAGAACTTCCTCCTCCACCGCCACCTCCACCACAGGCGGTCAGTAGTGCGACCGCTATAGAGGTCAAAGCGAAGGTTTGGAGCTTGGGGATAGAAGAAAACATTTTGGTAACTAGGCAATGTGTGTATTGATTTGCTGAAGGTGGTTTCCAGCAACGAAGGGATGATTTGGTGACTTAGGCGTTTTCTTGAACAGGTGGCACCTGCATAGAGCAGAGGATCAGCTCTAAGACGTCTTGGATGGATGCAAGCTGCACGCCCTGGTCCAAGGGGATGGTCATCTTGAGTTCATCCTCCAGCAGAAAGAACATCTCCGCGAGGTCCAATGAGTCCATCTGCAGGGTCTCAAAGCGGGTCTGCAAGCTGATGTCTTCGACTGGTTTTTTCAGGCGCTTGGCCAAAGTTTCGCAAATCAGCCTGGCAAGCGCGTCGCGGGTAAGGTTTGTGGACATTTCATTCATGGGCTTTGAATACGAGAGAAATATTCGTTCCTCCAAAGGCAAAACTATTCGAAAGGCAGACACCTGATAGCGGCAACGCCGTGGCCTTTAGAGGTGCCTTGAAACGAATTTGGGAGTCCAACTTCTGGACTCCCAAATTCGGGGGGCACTTCTTGAGGCGCAATGCATTGATGGAGAGAATGACTTCCATGGCACCGGCGGCACCCATCAAGTGTCCTGTAGCTCCCTTGGTAGAACTCACCAAAGCTTGCGTTTTGTCAAACAAAGCGTTGAGTGCTTCGATCTCTGAAGCGTCACCCGCTTTTGTTCCGGTGGCATGCGCGTTGACATAAGTCACCTCATCCGTCTGGACGCCTGCCTGCTGGAGTGCGGCGTACATGGAACGTAATTGCGGTTCAGCATGGGGGTGCGTGACGCAGTCAGGATCATTCACCTGGGCATAGCCCAAGCAATGGGCCAGTATCTGGGCACCACGCGCTTGCGCGTGGCTCTCACTCTCCAGCACAAGACAGGCTGCACCTTCACCTAGCACCAGGCCTTCACGACTTTGCTCAAAGGGTCCGAGCCAAACAGCCTTCGGATCATTGGGATTGAGTTTGGCCAACGCACCCAATGACTCCCAAGCTTTAACGACACCCGGAACGATCAAAGCTTCGGAGCCACCCACGATCGCCACGTCGCAACGTCCTTGGGCAATGGCCAGCATGGCTTCACCAATGGCCACAGCCGAAGATGCGCACGCGTTGGAATAGGTCATCACCGGGCAACTCAGCTTCGCCCATGATGCGATACCCGCTGCGCTGGCATGGCTCATGGCTTTGGGAACGGTCAAGGGAGACACCCTGCCGGACAGGTCCTGTCTGCCAAGGTACAGACGTTGGTAGGCATCATCCAGAGTGGCTGCACCACCGAAGCCGGTACCCCAAGCCAACATCCCGACCCCAAGCGGATCCAAGCCCGCCATCTGTACCGCCTGTTGAGCCGAGAACACGGACATTTGGGTCACCCGGTCCGCATCCTCAACCCGTCGGTCAAACTGCCCTTCTGGCAGACCTTGTGGGAGCTTGGCAGCCCAGAGATCCGTCGCACCCGGGAGTTCACATAGTCGGTGGCGAGAGATGGCCGTTTTACCAGCAAACACCTGAGCAAGGTACTGGACACCCCAACCATACGCAGACACAGCGCCCCAGCCCGTAACGACGACGGGGCGACTTAACGTGGTACTCAAGGAATCAACCTACCTGAGCCGGAGTGTTCAACTGCGCTCGATGCTCTGCGCGCTTTGACGCTCCCTCCAGATCCACGGGAGGATTCAGTTTCGGATTCTGGGCTTTAGCAGTGGCCTGTGCTCCGTGGATGTAGATGATCTGCATCTCATCAGACCCAGGTTTCACGCGTAATGCCCGTCCTACCTCGTCTTTGAACAAGCCTTCGCGCAGGTCTTTCATGACCAATGCGCTGTCACCGAAGGGGGCGATCCAGTCCACGATCCAGCCACGCTCGCCGCTGGTCCAGTCCTTGGGGTTCAGGCTGCGGGGATTGAGCACATAGCCTTCTTCTACTTCCTTGGACATACGGGCCCAAGCCACGTAAGCCACAGGCCGTCCGTCGCGGCGGTATAGACGGCACTGCTTGTGCATCAAGGCCGGCACCACCCACTGAAAGATGCTGGCCATGCGCCAACCCTTGTGCAACGGAGAGTGCGCCATCAGCCACACGATCTCCCCCAACATCGTCATGTTGGTGGAGTCGGCCTGAACAGCAGGCGCTGCTGCGCCCGCGGTAGTCGCGGTGTTCTGCTTCATAAGTCTCCTTAGGCGGCAGCAACCCAGGCCGAGTTCACGGCAGAGCGCACACTGCCCGGCAACTCAACCGCATTCACGCCATAGGCGGACTGACCGTCATTGGGCGTGAATCCATTCATCGCATTCACCAAGGTTTGCACCTTGTTGTAGGTCAGTAGCTCTCCGCCCACTTCAAAGCCATACACGTAGCGCTGCGCAGTGTCGGTCTGTGCACGCTTGATGGCGTCGTCGCTGTAGTACCAGCTCTTGAAGGTCATGGTGTCCGTCGCACCCAGCAAGCGCATGGTCAAGTCGTTGCCCACCCGCTCGAACCAGAGAGATTCTTTGGTCACCCCGTCCTCGAGCTGGATCACATCAGTTCCATTGATGTCGGCTTGTTCGCTACCGATATAGGTGTCGTTTCCGTCTCCAAAACCAAAGCGGTAGGTATCAAACCCGGCACTCGCTTGGTAGGTGTCATTGCCCGCATCACCCATCAGAAGATCATCGCCCGCGCCGCCGTTGAGGATGTCGTCTCCTTTACCGCCAGCCAGCACATCACGGCCTTCGTCGCCAAACAGGGAGTCGTTGCCAGCGTCACCGACCACGATGTCGTTGCCTGTTCCACCGTACACCGTGTCATTGCCCAGACCGCCGGATAGCAAGTCGTCATCGGCTTCACCGAAGATGGAGTCGTTGCCCGAGCCGCCCTGTACAAAGTCTTTGCCAGCACCTGCGCGCAGGGTGTCATTGCCTGCAAAGCCATCCATCCAGTCCGCACCCGCGGAGCCAGTCAAGGTGTCCGCGGTGTCCGCACCGTCCTGGCCCAGATAGGTGTTGGTGATTCCGGAGACATCAAAGTCTTTGCCATCAAAGAACTGGAACACTTCCACCCGGTTGTTGGTGTTCGACCAGTTCTTCATGGTTACCGAGTCGGTCAATGCCGACAAGACACCTTCCGGGTTGTTGCGATCCCGCAGGTAAACCACCATGTCTTCGCCAGAGCGCTTGAGCACCAGGTCTTCCATGGTGATGTTGCTGCCAAACAGCAGCTTGTCACCGCCCGGGCGGGTCTTGTCCGTCCCGATGCCAGCACTTCCGCTGTCATTCAGGGTGTCCTTACCATCCCCACGACCAAAGATGTACACATCATCTCCAGCACCACCGTTCAAGGTGTCCGCACCGGCAGCGCCGTGCAAGATATCTGCGGCTGACGAGCCAGTCAGAGTGTCGTTACCAGCACCGCCGCCCAGCCAGGTGGCCACGTTGGCATCTGCGGTCAAGACGTCGTTACCGACGGTACCTTTGCGGGCATCGGCGATATCGCCAATGTCGACCGCGAAGTCGTTGATGAAACGCAGGTTCTCAATCCGGTACTCAGGGGTATTCCAACCCTTGATCGTGATGCTGTCAGTGACTTCCGTTCCTGTGAGCGGAAGCAGAGAGATCACCATATCGCTTCCGTTGCGCGAGAGCATGATGTCGGAGATGTCAATGTTGCGACCGAACTGGAGGGTGTCTTCGCCACCGTCTACGGCTCGCAGCACGCTGCGATAGCCAGTACGGGTCTCGTTTACCCAAACTTGGTAGCTGCTCTTGCCGTCAGTTTGGGTCCGCTGCACCTGTTCGGTATAGGTGTAAGACTGTTGCACTGTTTCGGTACCCAATGCCGCTTCATTGATGGTGTCCCTGCCATCACCGCGGTTGAAGTGGTACACATCGTTGCCCCGCCCACCGTTCAAGATATCGTTGCCCAGACCACCGGTGATCACATCGTTGCCGTTGCCACCATTGATGGTGTCAGCCCCGGAGCCACCGATCAGGTAGTCCACGCCTTCGCCACCTTCCAGAGTGTCATCTCCCGCACCACCAAACAGGTCATCATTGCCGTCGCCCCCATTCAGCTGATCGTTGCCTACGCCACCAATCAGGTAGTCATTGCCGGCCAAACCGTTGAGGGTGTCGTTGCCTGCACCACCGGAGAGCAAGTCGCCACCCGCATGCCCCGTCAGGGTGTCATTGGCCCCATAGCCACTGGCAACTTGATCGATGTTGCTCATATTCAGGGTCAAACCATCAGCGAACCCGAAGGTCTCAATACGGTTCTTGGCATTGCTCCACTGTTTGACGGTCACTTGGTCATCCATATCAGCGAGCAAGGTGTTGGCCTCTTCGCGCAAGCCCACCACCAAGTCAGCGCCTGACATCGCAAAGAACAAATCATCCAGTACGATGCCTTGGCCGAACTGCAGGCTGTCTTTGCCACCGTCGTCCTGTACGGTCCGGACCTTTGTGTCGGTGCGGAAGTGGAACACCCAATTGCCTCCCTTGGCATACCTTTCGTCGTAGTGCCCCGCATATACCGTTTCGTAGTACACCTCTTGGTGTTCCGCGTTGTCGAAGATTTCATCCTTGCCGTCCCCACGGAAGTAGAAGTAGGTGTCGTCACCGCCACCACCTTGCAGGAAGTCAGCCCCGGCACCGCCCAGCAACATGTCTTTGCCCGCACCACCGCGCAAGGTGTCGTTGCCATCCATGCCGACCAGCACGTCGTCACCGTCGCCGCCTTCCAGCACATCGTTGCCGGCTTCGGCGATCAGATAATCGTTTCCGTCACCACCGATCAAGGTGTCATTGCCTGCACCGGCAAACAAGAAGTCCTTGTCTGCTCCGCCGTCCAGCCGGTCATCGCCGGTGCCACCCACCAGAATGTCTTTACCGGCACCGCCGGTCAGGGGTAACCGGTCACTGTCCGGCGTTATTGCCTACGTTACCAAACCGTGTAATGGTGAACGCAATGGATTCTCGGCGAAGTGCTGCTTCCATTGACGAGGCGTCAGTTCTGAAACTCTGGAGGCGGGGTGGTGGCCTACGCGTTGCAAGACATCAACCAGGTAGGTGTAGGGGTCAATGTCATGTAAACGGCATGTCACGATCAGGCTCTGCATGATGCCCGCGCGCTTGGCGCCCACCTCCGTCCAGCAGAATAACCAATTGCGCCTGCCCATTGGTATCGCGCGCAAGGCGCGTTCCAGATGGTTCGTATCCATGGCCACATCCGCATCGCCCAGAAACACCTGCAGTTGCGCGCGGCGCTCGCGTGCATAGGCCAATGCCTTGGTCAACGGATTGCTGGGCAGGAAGCCTTGCCGCTCGAACTGCAAATCCACCCATTCAAAGAAGTTCTGCACCAGCGGTTTGCTGTGGCTTAGACGGTGCTCTCGTTTGGCATCCCCGTAGAGGTCACGTTCACGAATGGCTTCTTCCTGGGCGTAAATCTCGCCAATTTGCTGCAGCGCCTGGCCAGCGGCCTGTGGCTCGGCCCCTAGAGCTTCAAAGAAGCCACGCCTGCAGTGCGCCCAGCATTGGGCATGCGTAATGCCGGTCTTGGCAGCGTAACGTGCATAGGCCTCATAGCCGTCAGTGAGCAACACGGCATCTGTGGCCCCTGGCAGCCCCAATGCCTGCTGTACGTGCTCGTGGCGGCGCGACTCGAAATAGGTGTCAAACGCAGTCTCGATTTGATACAACTGTGGAACGCAAACGCGGCGTGGATTTGATACACCGTTATGTGGGGTGATTGGTTGTTTTGTCTTTGCTTGGCGCCTCTAGGCTGCTTGCTCCTCCTGTGTATCAAGGTGACTGCGTTTTCGTTTGAGTAGGGCATTGCTGCTGGCGGCAATCACACCGGCACGCCGCTTATCTTTCAGGCGATAGGAGTCTCCTGAGATCGGGACCACATGGGCGTGGTGGAGCAGTCGGTCAAGTAGCGCCGCTGTCAGCGTTGCATCGTCTGCAAATGTCTGGTCCCATTGCCCAAACGGCAGATTGGAGGTCAGGATGAGACTTCCCACTTCATAGCGTTTGGCAATGACTTGGAACAGAAGATTCGCCTGTTCCCGATTCATGGGTAGGTACCCGACTTCGTCAATGATCAACAGCCGGTAGGGACGCACGATGCGTTTGATAGCCTCTTCCAGGGTGTTCTGCCGTAGTGCCGTGCTCAGTGTCATCAGCAGATCTGCCGCCGTGATGAAACGCGTCTTGATTCCAGCCTGGGTTGCCCTGTAGCCCAAGGCGATGGCCAAGTGGGTTTTGCCCACCCCACTGGCGCCCAGCAAGACCACGTTCTCGCTGCGCTCCACGAAGGCCAGACTGCCAAGCTCCTGCACCAGAGTTTTGGGCACACCGCTGGCAAACTGGAAGTCAAACTCATCGAGCGTCTTGATGGCGGGGAAGCCCGCTATGCGCGTGAGCATGGCGCGCGTTCTCTCCACCCTGGCCAGAGCCTCGCCACGCAAGGCTTGCTCCAGGAACTCCAGGTACCCCAGCTCTTTCTTGGCCGCCATTTGCCCCAAGTGGGCAAGCTGATCGGGTAAGTTGAGCAGGCGCAGCTGATCACACAGTTCACGCAGTCTTTCCATTTGCAGGCTCATGGTCGTCCTCCTGCTGAGGCTTGGTTGTGCACCAGCGTGTCATACATCGCCAGAGGATGCTGCAGGCCTCGCCATGCCGCGGCTGGAATTGGCCGGACTGCTGCGCCGCTACCGGTGACTTTTTGTAATTGACGCACTGTTCGCCCACTGTAGGCGCTGGGGATGGCCAGCAGATGTGCGCGCTCAGTTTGCAAAGCCAGTGCCGGCACACACCCAGTGGTTCCGTGGATCCGCACATTGGCAACGTCACGCAGCCAGGTGCGCATTTCCCGATTGGCTGTGTCCGCGTCCACCACCAAGCCTTGCTGCTTCATACTCGCCACCAATGGCACCCAGAAGCTGCGCCGGATGTAGCCATTCATGCGTTCGACTTTGCCCTTGGTCTTGGCCCGATAGGGCTTGCACACCCGCGGCACAAAGCCATGGTGGTGCGCAAAGTCAGCAAAGGCACCCTGGAACTGGTGCAGGTTCTTGCCGTAGGCGTCACGCTTGAGGATGACGGTCTTCATGTTGTCGTACAGCACTTCACGGGTGACTCCACCAAAGCTCTCGAACGCCCTGACATGGCACGCCAGTAGTGTCTCCAGCTTCATGTCTGTGACGAACTCCGCGAAGGTCGCCCGGCTGTGGCCCAGCGTTGCCACAAACGCCGCCAACATGCCGTCTTTATGCCCAGCCTTGCGGAACTCGATCCAGTCCATCTGCATTTGCTCACCGGGCTGGGTCTCGAACCGCACAACCGGATCCGGGCGCGCCTGTGGACGCAACTCCTTGAGGTACTCCTGCAGGATGCGCACGGAGCCCGTATACCCCTGTGCGGCAATCTCACGCTGCAGCACCGTTGCTGGAATCCAATCAGGCTTGGCCGCCTGAATACGTCCAGCCAGGTAGTCCTTGAATGGATCGAGCTTGCTCTTACATGCCGGCAGTTTCTTCATGGCCGGCGGACCACCCTCCAAATACTTACGCACCGTGTTGACTGCCATACCAGTTTGCACCGATATCTCGCGCAAGCTCAGCCTGTGTTTCCTTAATACCTTGAGTTCCATGTACTCCTCGTTCGTAATCATTGCCAGTCCCATCCATGGTTCGGATGGCTTGGCACGTTAGTCGAGGTGTATCAATTCCTCACCGCGTTCTCGTGTCATTTTCATACTGCGCGTGACAATAGGCAAAGCACACCTCATCGAGTTCGCCGTACACAGGCCAGAAGTAGGCCGCCTTCATCTTGCCGGGCCCACTGCGCCCGGCCTTGATGGGGGTCTCGTCCATTGCCTTGACCCGGCTGTTGCGGATCGACTCGAGCTGCGTGTCGTAAATCGGCTCCAGCAGGGAAATGGTCTTTTGCGCCAGTTGCGTCAGCCACGCCCGGCTGAGTTTGAAGCCCGCTTGGCTCAGGCGCTGGTGCTGCCGGTACAGCGGAATGTGCCAGGCAAACTTGTCAACAACAACGCCTGCGAGCAAGCTCACGTCAGCGCGGCTGCCCTCAATGATGCCTGTTGGCGCGCCCGCACAGTGCAGGGTTTGCGTGTCGTGGCGCTTGATGACAGAGCGCACATACTTCAGCACCACATAGGCACCGGGGCGCTGTGCCAAGCGGTGGCTGACCTTCTGGCTGACAACCTCGTACTGATCGGGCGAGAGGTCTTTGGTCTCGGGGTTGGCCAGCTCGATGGTGTGCACGGGCACCTTGGTTTCGTCAAAGAACGATGCGGGCGTGCCCTCGTCGGCAAAGTTGCTGCGGGGTTTGCGTCGCTGGTGTGCAGGGATGGTGTTGGAGTCGGAGTCGGCTTCGGGCGCATCAGTGGCAGGGAGGTCGCCCAGGAGTTGCCCCAGGTGCATTTGCTGCGCATCGGGCAAGGGTGCAAAGCGCTCGCTCTTCTTGCCAAAGAGTTGGCGTTTGAACCATTCGAGCTGCTGCTCCAGCGCGCTGATGCTGGCGGCCTGTGCTTGCAGTGTCTGCGCGATGCTCTGCGGCGACAGCCCCATGACCGTTTCGACGGTAAATGTGGGAGTGCTGGTATTGGGCATCGACATGGGCCTTATCTTGCGGCCTTTAGGGACAAAGCAAAAGAGTGCTTCTCCGGATTGAAAATGGGCACATCGTCACCTCCGCGCAGGGTGTTGGTAGCGTTTGTGGCGTCGGCGCACTTCGATGCCTTCGAGCATCAGTTTGAGCGCCGTGCAGTCGATCTCGCCACTGCCGCCTTGAACGCCTTTACGGGAGAACTTGCCGCTCTCCAAACGCTTGCACCACAGGCACCAGCCGCTGCGGTCAAAGTACAGCACCTTCATCTGTGTTTGCCGCCGGTTGATGAAAACAAACATGTGTCCGGCCAGCACATCCACTTCAAACCCCTGGCGTGCCAGAGCGTACAAGCCGTCGTAGGACTGGCGCATATCGGCAGCTTGGCCATACAGGAACACGCGAATGCGGCCCTCGGGAAAGAACATTACCGGCGTACCAGATGCAAACTCATGCCCGAGCCGAGTTCGATGCGTAACTCCATGGCTCCATTGCCGCTGCCGTGCACTCCAGCAAGGTCGCCCAGATCAACGAACGCCGCCTTCGGCACGGTGGTGGGGGCTACCTTGTTCGTTCGCAGCGGGGACGCGATTCCCCTCTGTTTATTCCTAAGCGTGCGTCGGCGAGCAAGGCTGCTGCGACTGATGCCTTCGCGGCTGCAAAATTCATCTATCGTCAATCCAGCGCGGTCAAAACGATCCAGTACCTCAGCCCAAGTCTGTTCACTCAACACTGCACGCCTGAGCACGCTCTGCGTCTCTTCCATATCCGACCCCGTCCTGTTTGTTGATCAGGGCGCATTCTTTGGTACCTGCAATCAGTTCGCAAGAACGCCGGACAGTGACCGGTTACGGTCAGGGTGTCGTTGCCGCCACCACCAGACATGAAGTCACCATCCGCTGTGCCGCTCAAGGTGTCATTGGCACCCATGCCGCTTTGGGCGTTGACGATCTGGCTGAAGTCCAGCAGGTTGCCATCGGTAAACGCAAAGTTCTCAATCCGGTTCTTGGTATCTGCCCAGCCTTCTATGGTCACGCTGTCTGCAGACAGGGCGTTCTCGTTGTCGCTTGCGCGCAAGGCAACCACCATGTCCTCGCCCACGCGGGACAAAACCAGGTCCTGCACCGAGATGCCCAGCCCGAACTGCAGGGTGTCAATGCCACCATCGACTTCGCCAAAGACGTCGCGGTAGCCCACGCGGTTCTCCATGCGAGTGGCCGCCCGGTAGCCACTGCGCAGTTCGTTGACGTAGCTGCCGCTCTTGCCGTCGCCGCGGTAGACGCTTTCGTAATAGTTGTACTGCTCGCTGTAGGAGACTTGCTCCTGATAACTGTATTTCTCTTTGTACCAGTCTTCTGCGTAATCGAGGATCCGGTCAGCACCATCGCCACGGTTGAGCACGTACACGTCGTCACCGGCTCCACCCTCTAGACGGTCGGTACCCGCGCCACCGGACAACACGTCAGCGCCTGCACCTGATTTGAGGGTGTCGTTTCCGGCGCCACCTAACAAGACGTCTTCGCCACCAGCCGTGATCAAGGTGTCATTGCCTGTGCCACCGTCGAACACATAGTTCACGGCATTGTTCTTACCCGTAATGCCGTCATTGGCACTGCCTGCCAACACCGACTCAACATTGATGTCATCGGCCACCAGATTCAACTGGCTGTTATCCAGCACCACGAGGCTGTCATAGCCATCGCCACCATTGATGCGGGTGGACTTGGCGGTGCCTGTGAGCGCAGATAAAGCTGCAAGGTCCGCGCCGTCTACAAACAGTTGGTCGTTGCCCGCACCGCCTTGCAGTTGGTCTGCGCCTTCGCCACCGAGCAAGATGTCGTCCCCCGACCCTCCCAGCAGGGTGTCGTTACCAGCGCCACCATCCAACAAGACTTCCGTGGTTTTGCTGCTGGCGTTCAATACGTTGGCACCGGCATTGCCACTGGCGCCCACCCACAGTTTGGCGTCGGTTTCAGTGCCCAGATGGAAGTTGGCGTTGCCTTCGGTGGCGCCGATGTTGCGGTAGTGCAGGGCGCTGCCGCTCTCAAACTCGACCACCGTGTTGCCTGCTGCATCGGTACGGGTGCGGTAGCCCAGGTCGTTGTAAGCTAGAGATACGTCTGCACCTTGGATCATCTTGCCGTCTGCACGCTGGATGTCGAACAGGCCGTGGATGACGCTGCCGTCATCCAGACTGAGCTTGGTGCCGTCTTTGACCTTGAGGTTGAAACTCTTGATGCCGGCTTGGGCCAGGGTTTGCATTTCTCCGGTGTCGACCACTCCGTTGGAGTTGGCGTCCTTCCAGACCTTGAAGTCTGCATAGCGCGCATCCCGGGCATCCAGCACGCCGTCGTGGTTGCTGTCAAAGGTGGCGGCCAGCCCTTCGAGGTCGGTGTCGCCTTCTGCGGCTGTCCACTTGGCAAAGGCGATTTCTTTGCTTTGGGTGATTTGGTTGTCGTTGCCTTCGTCGATGACCAGAATGCCGTCTTGGGGGCCTGCCCAGGCGGTGGTTTCTGCGTAGCCGTCGTCGTCTGCGTCAAAACAGGCTGAACTATGGCCGTTGAGATAGAGGTCAATGCCGTTGCCATCCAAGTCAATGATGATCGGTGCAAGGCTTCCACCGTGCTCACCCATGCCAAAACCACTACCCTCGGTCGTATTGCCTGCCCAACCGTTGTAGCCACCGAATTCGTTAGATTCGGATCTCCAGCTGCTGCTGGAGTTGGTGTATGCGATTTCACTGGCCCTGAAGGCTTCAACTAGGGCCCTCGCTTGGGCTTCAGCTGCCGCTTTTGCTTCAGCGGCTCTTCTATCAGACTCAATTTTTGCCTGGGAGCGTTTGCTAGATTCGCTTACATCAATGGCGGAGCTAAGAGAGGATTTTTCCTGCTGATCCAAGACCTGTCCCATTGCAGTTTGCTGGCTTGCCAGCTTGCGTGCAGCCGCATCTTCGGCAAATGTTCTATACGGTCGATCAATCACTGCTGCAGACTGTGAAGCGTCCAATCTGCGAGGATCGTTGTAGCTCTTCCCCAGATAGCCGACTTGTGGAGGATTTTTAACCGCGTCATATAACTGCACGCCGCCAGCACCTAGACCGACAACCCCCAACACGGTGCCCGTTACTGGTGCCCCAAGGACAGCAGCACCGAGTCCAAGAATAGAAGTCCCACTACCAACTACATTTGCCCAATCGCCGGTACCCCACTTTTTCTCACTGTCTAATGTCGATAAACTGGCCACCCCGAGCAGCGCCCCCACAGCTGGCACACCCCTGCTCCAAACCGCATTTGATGCTTGCAACGATTTGGTACCCAAATCAAATGAGGCATGCACTGTCTGCGCAGTACCTAGTCCAATATTTACGTAGCTAGGGTTTCCTTGTTTGTCAAAAGCAGTTGCCGCCCCATTGCTGGCATTAACAAATATGGAACCACCCGCAACAACGGCATCAGTTTTTGGAGGCATGATCTTTCCTTTCTCGTAAGAAACGTTCAAATAGCATAAGCAAGAAACCGAAGATACAAAGTGCTGCTATTGCCGCATGGGTTTTAAAGCGTCCGTACGTCCAGTTCTTCTGTACTTCGCTCCGCGGTGCGAAAAACGCACCGTTTGCACAGCTGAAGTCCCATATGCGAAATCGCTTGAATGGTACAAAGCGCAAATAATTCCCAGAAACAACCACCTGCTTGCAAGTCAAAACTATCTTGTGGACAGGCTCTTCAAACAGCCTCGTTTTGAAGCCTCCAAAATAGGTAACAAAGACAGGAAACTCAGCGTCAACAACTTCTCCATCTGTGAGCCTGATTTGCATATGAGGGTTTCGCACATTGGTTGTGATTACCTCTCCATACAGCGTTTGTAGGTCTTGTTTTACGGGAACGTCATAGTTCATTAGCGAGCTCAATGTTGGTGCAAATACCCCTATCAAGCACACCAAAAATCCACACCACACTCGCGGCCGCCACAACCTTGGACGCTTCTCAAGAGACGGGAGACACGCTGGGTCAGGATCTATTTCCCCATACCACCACCAATTACTGCTGAATAGTTTTCGCCACCAATGCGATTGGTCATTGCGTTTGGACATTGCGGTCGGTGCGTGTATTTGCGGAGGCTGGCCGTCACTGCTCATGCCACAGCCCGCCAGTGCTCGTCATTCACGGCATTCAGTCTTGTTTGCAGGTCAAATCGGCCTCTAGCGCACATATGAATTGCGCAAGCAGCTACTGTTTTGATAGCAAAACTCAGATTCAACTGGCTGTTATCCAGCACCACGAGGCTGTCATAGCCATCGCCACCATTGATGCGGGTGGACTTGGCGGTGCCTGTGAGCGCAGATAAAGCTGCAAGGTCCGCGCCGTCTACAAACAGTTGGTCGTTGCCCGCACCGCCTTGCAGTTGGTCTGCACCTTCACCACCGAGCAAGATGTCGTCCCCCGATCCTCCCAGCAGGCTGTCGTTACCAGCGCCGCCATCCAACAGGACTTCCGTGGTTTTGCTGCTGGCGTTCAATACGTTGGCACCGGCATTGCCACTGGCGCCCACCCACAGTTTGGCGTCGGTTTCAGTGCCCAGATGGAAGTTGGCGTTGCCTTCGGTGGCGCCGATGTTGCGGTAGTGCAGGGCGCTGCCGCTCTCAAACTCGACCACCGTGTTGCCTGCTGCATCGGTACGGGTGCGGTAGCCCAGGTCGTTGTAGGCAAGAGATACGTCTGCACCTTGGATCATCTTGCCGTCTGCACGCTGGATGTCGAAGAGGCCGTGGATGACGCTGCCGTCATCCAGACTGAGCTTGGTGCCGTCTTTGACCTTGAGGTTGAAACTCTTGATGCCGGCTTGGGCCAGGGTTTGCATTTCTCCGGTGTCGACCACTCCGTTGGAGTTGGCGTCCTTCCAGACCTTGAAGTCTGCATAACGCGCGTCCCGGGCATCCAGCACGCCGTCGTGGTTGCTGTCAAAGGTGGCGGCCAGCCCTTCGAGGTCGGTGTCGCCTTCTGCGGCAGTCCATTTGGCAAAGGCGATTTCTTTGCTTTGGGTGATTTGGTTGTCGTTGCCTTCGTCGATGACCAGAATGCCGTCTTGGGGGCCTGCCCAGGCGGTGGTTTCTGCGTAGCCGTCGTCGTCGAAGTCGAACTGTGCGGGGCTGTTGTTGCGGGAATAGAGCTCTATGCCGTTGCCATCGAGGTCGATGAAGATGGGATCACCAGTTGACCCACTTCGGCTCAATCGCGCGGATTCTGCAGAGCTCTGATCTGACCCACTGCTCCACCCACTCCAGCCTGAGTTACTGCTGCTACTGCTACTTTGTGAGTTTGTGTACTCTGTTTCGCTGGCGCGGAAAGCATCACGCGCTGCTTGTGCAGCTGCTGCGGCTGCCTGAGAGGCGGCCGCAGCATCGGCTGCAGCCTTTGCTGCTGTTGCACTGCTTTCTGCGCGAGCCAGGCGACTTACCTCGGACAAGCTTTGGTTGCTGGTGTCGACCTTTTGCTCCATCTGTTGCTGCAGACTCAGATTGGTGTAGTTCGCAGCGCTGATGATGCTTTGAGAGAGGAGGCGGTTGCCGCGCTCTTGTTTTTCTGCTTCGGCCTGCGCAGCTGCATGGGCCTTAGCTGCAATAGTTTCTACGTTTCGCGGGTCATCCTTCATGGTTGGCCTTAGATTGACTGAGGCCTCGTCCTGCGCAGGTTTTCTTCTCAATTCAAGGTTGAATTCATCTCGACTGAAAAATTCAAAATATGCGTTGTCGACAGCTTTTTTATTCCAACTTGGAAGAGGGTATCCCTCAAACCATGAACTTTTGTCTAGCCCCGCTTGCCGCATTACGTTCCATGTGAAGTCAACACATGAACGTGCGAACGCATCATATTGCCCCCAATATTTCGATACATCTCCGCGTTGCTCTGCCGCTTCCCTCGCGAAGTTTAAAGCTCTTTGAAAATCGGTATCAGATACTGGGAAGTTTCGGGCGACATCAGGCACTCCGTTGGTCCCCGGGTTACCAGATCTCGCCTCATGTTCATCATTATCTTGATCAACACGAACGCCACCGGGACCACTAGTTACTCCGTAAATCATTTTCTCGGGATAATGGCCGTAGGTAGTAACATTACCTTCATTATCTTTAAACACGGTGTACATATGGCCGGGAATACTATTATTCCCAGAATAGACTATCCTCACGCCGACTTCTGCCATCATTTTCTCCTTAGATTACTTCTTAAACGAATAGGTAGTACATTTTTCACCGCGTGCTAATTGTTCGTGCTTTGGACAAACCGCATATAAAAAAGCACATTGTTCTTTAAGGCAAGCAATGCCATTTAACCTATCTAATTGCATTTTTTCGCTTTTCCCCAGAAGGGGACTCTTTCTAGCGGGCAGAAATACGTCATTCCAGTTATCTGTGACTAATTCTTGCGCAGGAGTAATTTTTTTTCGATCTATTTGGAGAGTTTCTCCACTGTTGATTAATACCCAGTCTCCAACTCCTTTCCAATCAAAATCTCCGTCACTGAAGTACAGGACCAGTTGCACATCTTCAACTGCAGCCCCCACTTGAGGAGATTCTTCGGAGTTGAAATTGCAAGCACTTAATCCAAATATCACTGCGCATATAACTAGTGTATTAACCATTTGCCGCCCCAAAAAATAAAATGATCGGTAAAGATGACTTAGATAACTCTTACAAAAGTTTCGACTCAAGCAATTACCTTTCCCCCGCACTCTCATCAATCGTTTTCTGAATCGGACTCCACAAGTAATCCAATACCGTCCGACGTCCAGTCTTAATCTCTGCAGTAATGTTTAATCCTGGTGTCACTGGCATGGTTTCCTCCTCAACATCGAGGCTCTGCTCATTCAGTTTCCTATGCGCTGGAAAGTAAGCCAGTGGTGCCTGTCCGTTACTCGCCGGGTTATTCGCTGAATTGGAGTTTTGCGGAGGTTGGATTAATGCGTAGGCAGTAGCCTAGGTCAATTCACTGCAAGACCGTTTTGTCATGCCACAGCCCGCCAGTGCTCGTCATTCACGGCATTCAGTCTTGTTTGCAGGTCAAATCGGCCTCTAGCGCCCATATCAATTGCACAAGCAGCTACTGTTTTGATAGCAAAACTCAGATTCAACTGGCTGTCGTTACCGGCGCCGCCATCCAACAAGACTTCCGTGGTTTTACTGCTGGCGTTCAATACGTTGGCACCGGCATTGCCACTGGCGCCCACCCACAGTTTGGCGTCGGTGTCAGTGCCCAGATGGAAGTTGGCGTTGCCTTCGGTGGCGCCGATGTTGCGGTAGTGCAGGGCGCTGCCGCTCTCAAACTCGACCACCGTGTTGCCTGCTGCATCGGTACGGGTGCGGTAGCCCAGGTCGTTGTAGGCAAGAGATACGTCTGCACCTTGGATCATCTTGCCGTCTGCACGCTGGATGTCGAAGAGGCCGTGGATGACGCTGCCGTCATCCAGACTGAGCTTGGTGCCGTCTTTGACCTTGAGGTTGAAACTCTTGATGCCGGCTTGGGCCAGGGTTTGCATTTCTCCGGTGTCGACCACTCCGTTGGGTAATCCCCCCAATTTCCACCGGACCTAAAAGTAGAACGGTTATGCAGCCATGGCCAAGTGCTGCATTGGGGTGAAACCGCCCAGGGCCATATTCGGGCGGTCGTGATTGTAGGACCACATCCACTGCGTGGCGAAGTCCTGAACTTCTTCAATACTGGACCAGTAATACTGGGATAGCCATTCGTATCGAACAGTCCTGTTAAACCGTTCGACATAGGCATTCTGCTGTGGCTTGCCCGGCTGGATATATTCAAACCGGATGCCCCATTCCTCGGCCCAGTTCTGGATGGTGCCACTGATGTTCTCGGGCCCGTTGTCACATCGAATCACTTGCGGCTTGCCACGCCAGGAAATGATCTGCTTCAATGCTCGGATCACCCGCTCCGACGGCAGCGAGAAGTCCACCTCAATGCCCAGCGCCTCACGGTTGAAGTCGTCGATGACATTGAACAAGCGCAGGTTACGGCCGTCCTCCAGCTTGTCGTGCATGAAGTCCATCGACCAGACCTGATTGATGGCCTCTGGCACAGCCAAAGGCTCGGGCTTCTCACGCACCAAGCGCTTCCTAGGCTTGATACGTAGGTTCAACTCCAGCTCACGATAGATGCGGTACACGCGTTTATGGTTCCACCCGAAACTCTTCACATTGCGCAGATACAGGTAGCACAGGCCAAAGCCCCAGTTGCGGTGGTTGTCCGTCAGCCGCATCAACCAATCAGCGATGAGTTCATTCTCAGCGTTTTGCTTGGACTCGTAGCGGTAGCAGGATTCGCTGATTGAGAACACGGAACAGGCGACCCGTATGGCAAGCCCACGCTGCTGCACGACTTCTTTGGCCATCTCGCGCCGGCGAGACGGCAGGCTTACTTTTTTGCGAGGTACTCGTTGGCGATCTCGGCCTTGAGTTTCTCTTCCAGATACATCTTCTTAAGCCGCCGGTTCTCGTCTTCGAGTTCCTTCATGCGGGCCATCATGGATGTGTCCATGCCACCAAACTTGGCACGCCACTTGTAGAACGTGGCGGTGCTGATCCCCAACTCACGACAGATATCAGGAACCGGCAAACCGGCTTCAACACGCTTCAATGCAGCCATGATCTGGCTATCCGTAAATCTCGACTTCTTCACGTAGAACTTCCTTCTTAGAAAATTCTACTTCTCGGTCCTTTGGTTTATCGGGGGGATTACCGTTGGAGTTGGCGTCCTTCCAGACCTTGAAGTCTGCATAGCGCGCATCCCGGGCATCCAGCACGCCGTCGTGGTTGCTGTCAAAGGTGGCGGCCAGCCCTTCGAGGTCGGTGTCGCCTTCTGCGGCTGTCCACTTGGCAAAGGCGATTTCTTTGCTTTGGGTGATTTGGTTGTCGTTGCCTTCGTCGATGACCAGAATGCCGTCTTGGGGGCCTGCCCAGGCGGTGGTTTCTGCGTAGCCGTCGTCGTCTGCGTCAAAACAGGCTGAACTATGGCCGTTGAGATAGAGGTCAATGCCGTTGCCATCCAAGTCAATGATGATCGGTGCAAGGCTTCCACCGTGCTCACCCATGCCAAAACCACTACCCTCGGTCGTATTGCCTGCCCAACCGTTGTAGCCACCGAATTCGTTAGATTCGGATCTCCAGCTGCTGCTGGAGTTGGTGTATGCGATTTCACTGGCCCTGAAGGCTTCAACTAGGGCCCTCGCTTGGGCTTCAGCTGCCGCTTTTGCTTCAGCGGCTCTTCTATCAGACTCAATTTTTGCCTGGGAGCGTTTGCTAGATTCGCTTACATCAATGGCGGAGCTAAGAGAGGATTTTTCCTCCTGATCCAAGACCTGTCCCATTGCAGTTTGTTGATTTGCCAACTTACGAGCTGCAACATCATCAGCGAATGTTCTATAAGGACGGTCAATTACCGCCGCAGGCTGTGAAGCGTCCAATCTGCGAGGATCGTTGTAGCTCTTCCCCAGATAGCCGACTTGCGGAGGGTTTTTAACTGCGTCATATAACTGCACCCCGCCAGCACCCATTCCAACTACGCCAAGTACAGCAGCTGTTGTTGGCCAATTGAGTACTGCAGCGCCAAAACCCAGAACGCCAGCCGTACCGCCAGTGATATTGGCATAGTCACCGAGACTGAAAGATTTGTTGGTATCAATCGTAGTTAGGCTTGCCACACCAAGCACTGCACCTACACCGGGCACCCCTTTTCCCCACATGCCACTAGTTGATTGCAAAGGTTTAGTGGTTAAATCTGCAATGGAGTGGCTAGTTTGTGCTAGTCCCAGTCCTAGATTCACATAATTTGGCTTTCCTTGTTGGTCAAATGAAGTCGCTGCAGTATTACCGATATTGACATACAAAGTGCCAAACGAAATAACATAATCAGTTTTTGAAGACATAATTCTTTCTCTCTTTAAGGTAATAAGTGAACAAGAATAGCGGGAGGAATATCCAGCAGAGGCCAACGATGTAGAGATGCATGCCCAAACGACCCGCTAGCCATTTTTTCTTTATCTCACTTTTAGGTACAAAGAATGCACCGTTTTCACAACTAAAGTCCCAAATTCGAAATCGATCGACTGGCAGGTATCGGAGATATACACCAGACACAACTATATTTTTACAAGTCAACACCAACTTATGGACCGGCTCCTTAAACAATTCAGTTGTGACGCCACGAAGTAAATTAATTTGAACCGGAAACTCTGCCTTTAGAATATGCCCATCGTTTAACTTGATATTCATATGCGGACTTCTTAGACTAGTCTCAACCACCTCTCCACGAAGAGTCAGAAAATCTCGTTCGTCGGGAATTTCATAATTCAACAGCGAACTGGTCGTTGGAAAGAAAAGAAGCACTGCCCAAGCTATGATCCCTGGCCATAAATAGTTTCTCCAGAGCCTCGGTCGAGCCTCAGGTGCGGGTGGTTTTGTTGGGTCTGGATTCACTTGCCCATACCACCACCAGTTACTGCTGAATACTTTCCTTAAAAATGAGGTGCGCTCGCTTCCTTCATTAACGGATAAATCAGCCTTGCTGTTTAATTTCTGAGGCACTTAAAAACCTCCAAACAAAGTTATTGGCATTACATGTTCTCGTTCATAAGTAGATCTATAGTACAGTCCATCATCTTTCACCCGCACTCTCATCAATCGTTTTCTTAATCGGACTCAACAAGTAATCCAATACCGTCCGACGTCCTGTCTTAATCTCTGCATTAATGTTTAACCCCGGTGTGACCGGCATGGTTTTTCCCTCCACATGAATGGTTTGCTTATTCAGTTTCACGTGCGCCGGGAAATAAACCAACGCTGCATGTCCGTTACTCATCGGGCTGTTCTCAGAATTGGTGTTTTGCGGGGGGTGGGTTAATGCGTAGATAGTGTGAGGAGGCAATTCACAGCAAAACTGTCTTGTCATGCCACAGCCCGCCAGTGATCGTCATTCACCGCATACCGCCTTGTTTTAGGGTCAAATCGGCCTCTAGCGCTGATGTCATCTGCGTGAGCGGCTACTGTTTTTGTAGCAAAACTCAGGTTCAACTGGCTGTTGTCCAGCACCACAAGGATGTCGTCACCCGAGCCACCCAGCAGGGTGTCGTTACCTGCACCACCATCCAACAAGACTTCCGTGGTTTTACTGCTGGCGTTCAATACGTTGGCACCGGCATTGCCACTGGCGCCCACCCACAGTTTGGCGTCGGTGTCAGTGCCCAGATGGAAGTTGGCGTTGCCTTCGGTGGCGCCGATGTTGCGGTAGTGCAGGGCGCTGCCGCTCTCAAACTCGACCACCGTGTTGCCTGCTGCATCGGTACGGGTGCGGTAGCCCAGGTCGTTGTAGGCAAGAGATACGTCTGCACCTTGGATCATCTTGCCGTCTGCACGCTGGATGTCGAAGAGGCCGTGGATGACGCTGCCGTCATCCAGACTGAGCTTGGTGCCGTCTTTGACCTTGAGGTTGAAACTCTTGATGCCGGCTTGGGCCAGGGTTTGCATTTCTCCGGTGTCGACCACTCCGTTGGAGTTGGCGTCCTTCCAGACCTTGAAGTCTGCATAACGCGCGTCCCGGGCATCCAGCACGCCGTCGTGGTTGCTGTCAAAGGTGGCGGCCAGCCCTTCGAGGTCGGTGTCGCCTTCTGCGGCAGTCCATTTGGCAAAGGCGATTTCTTTGCTTTGGGTGATTTGGTTGTCGTTGCCTTCGTCGATGACCAGAATGCCGTCTTGGGGGCCTGCCCAGGCGGTGGTTTCTGCGTAGCCGTCGTCGTCGAAGTCGAACTGTGCGGGGCTGTTGTTGCGGGAATAGAGCTCTATGCCGTTGCCATCGAGGTCGATGAAGATGGGATCACCAGTTGACCCACTTCGGCTCAATCGCGCGGATTCTGCAGAGCTCTGATCTGACCCACTGCTCCACCCACTCCAGCCTGAGTTACTGCTGCTACTGCTACTTTGTGAGTTTGTGTACTCTGTTTCGCTGGCGCGGAAAGCATCACGCGCTGCTTGTGCAGCTGCTGCGGCTGCCTGAGAGGCGGCCGCAGCATCGGCTGCAGCCTTTGCTGCTGTTGCACTGCTTTCTGCGCGAGCCAGGCGACTTACCTCGGACAAGCTTTGGTTGCTGGTGTCGACCTTTTGCTCCATCTGTTGCTGCAGACTCAGATTGGTGTAGTTCGCAGCGCTGATGATGCTTTGAGAGAGGAGGCGGTTGCCGCGTTCTTGTTTTTCTGCTTTGGCCTGCGCAGCTGCTTCAGCTGCATTTGCCCCCATTCTCAACAGCCGTTGCTCTTCATTCGTCGTGTAGTTTGGATAGTCTGCCGAGAAACTTAGTGCAGGTGCATTTTTATCGCCTTTATTCCAACTATCTGGAAGAAGCTTGCCAGCAATATATTCTGAGGCCTTACCGCCTGCGTAACCAAGCACAAGCCCGCCAGCAGTAGTACCAACAAATGGCACTACAGAACCCGCCGTTCCGCCTATGCCACCAAAAACTACTCCTCCAATGCATGCGGTACCATTAACCGCAGCGTCTTTATACATACCAGTATTTATGTTAGCAACAGCCTCGCCAGCATCAGCTGCACACCCCAAAACATAGCCAACTCGCGCAAGCACTGCGCCAGCTTTTCCGCCATCCCAAGTTCCCACCCAACCCCCAGCTGCTGCCGAATATCTCGGTGGAGTTACTGCACCAGCCATCTTTGAAAATCCATCGTACGCAACGCTCACGGTAGTGTTGTAGGTGTCTTTTGCTATGTTGTAAGCACCTTTTTCTGCATTGGTGTATCCGTCACCAACCCAAGTCACGAAGTCTGAAATAGGCTTCGCAACATTCGAACCTACTGATTGATTATTTGAGTGATTTTTAACTGCATAATTCATTTCTAGATCCAATCATCTTATAAGTTTTTCAAATAACTATCGCCTGAGCAATACTAAGACTTGCTATCTATTGAGTATTTGAGTCGCTCAAAAAAATGATGGACATATACACCAAGCAACGTTGTAGTCCAAACAATCATCAATCCAAAGAAAAACACTCCAACTTCAGATCCAACCAATCCTTCATCACGCCAAGAAATTTGATTTGAATTAATAGGCCAGAAAATAAGAACTCCAAGACCAAAAGAAAAGGCAATAAAACCTTTGAGGAATTCCGTGAATGAACTCGAGAGTCTAATTTTCTTGGTTTTCTGCACTTCCGAGTTAAACGTTGCAAGAAACACAGCAGAAAAACCCAATAAAGGCGCCAACATCCAAATTGCAGAAAAATAGAATTGAATATTGAAACTGCCATCTGGAAGACTAGCCAAATGAGCAAGCATTGGAACTACATCTTTCATAATATCTACATATTCCGATGTCCATTTAACGCCTTCGGGATTGAGCCGAGGCACAAAAAACATAATCAAACAAAAACATGAGTAAATAATTGCCTGCCATAACCAATAGGTGACGGGCATTGGAAAGGAGTCTTTTTTCATTTTAAAAATCAATTCTTGAACAACATAGTTTTTCAACACTTTTCTAAAGAGACTAATTACGCACACGTCGTAATTTCATTGATCATCCCTGGAAGCTGTTTCAGCAATTAGTTTCTGACCGATTGACTTCGTGTCATGCCACAGCCCGCCAGTGCGCGTCATTCACCGCGCCCAGTCGTTTGAGACCCAAGTAATAAACTCTTTAACGCTGGCAGAAGTCGTCGCATTGGAATTTCCTTGATCAGCCATGCTTATCTCGCTTAACTTAATTGAAAAATGGATATCTGTAAATTAATTGTTTGTCGATTTGGCTAGGAATTCGTTTACGTGGCCAAAACGAAGGCGGGTGTAGATACTTCTGCCGACAAGCCCCCACGCCCAGAAATAGCCACACATGATGAATACCGTGTGTGCGATACCAACTACTCCACTGGAAACGCTTCGATCTCGCCAGCCATTGATATCCGGTATTGGCCAAAAAAAGACTATCCAAATGCCTAATGGGTAGACCAGCAACACACCAAAGCCCAGCGTCAAGTCGGAAAAGGTGCGTGCCATCTCCTGTTTCTCTTTGCACTCCTGTCTGCGCATGTACCAACCGGACAAAATAAAGAATGGTGCTAAAAGCCATACTCCCGCATAGAAAGTACGTATCCAATCATTTACGCCGGGTATTGCGCGAATACTGTCAAGCATCGGAATCCACTGCGCCATCGCTGCCACTGCTGCCTTGACGGCGGGTTGACTGGCCCATTCCGGACTTAATAAGTTGGTTGCCAATACCAAGTAACCCAGCCAGACGCTGAAGTTAATGACTCTGAACTGATTCAATTTCCAGCTGGTCATTCGAATACTCCAAGATGGCTTTTCTTGAGCAGCGACAGTTTTCATATCTAGGTTGTCTTTCATCTTTCCCCCGCACTCTCATCAATCGTTTTCTGAATCGGACTCAGCAAGTAATCCAATACCGTGCGCCGACCTGTCTTAATCTCTGCAGTAATGTTTAACCCAGGGGTGACCGGCATGGTTTTCCCCTCGACATCGATGGTCTGTTTATTCAATTTCACGTGCGCCGGAAAGTAAGCCAGCGGTGCTTGCCCGTTACTCGCTGGGTTATTCGCTGAATTGGAGTTTTGTGGGTCACGGGTTAATGCGTCTGCGCTTACCCAGGTCACTTCACCCTCAATCGTTCCGTATCGGGTGAAGTTGAAGGTTTCCAGCTTGATGCGCACCTTTTGGCCGGCATGGATGAACCCGATGTCTTTGTTGGCCACCATGACTTCTGCGCTGATGTCGTGGGCTGCCGGCACGATCACCATCAGGGCTTGTGCTGGCGTGACAACTCCACCCGCGGTAAAGACGGCCAGTTGCTGGACGGTTCCTTTGACCGGTGAACGCAGTTGGAGCAGTTCAAGGCGCTGTTGCGACTTCACCTGCTCCTGGGCCAATCGTTCAATCTCTTGCTGAGCAGTGAATTGGCGTTGCGCCAGGCTCTTCTGGATCTCTGCCAGGTAGGCGTTTTGTTCTTTGAGCGCCTCTTGGTGCGCTGACATGGCGGTAGTCAGTTCTGCACGCACTCTCAATAGTTCGTTGTCTATGTCCTGGCGATCCCGGGTTTTGTCTTGCAGGCCGTGCTGGCTCACAAATCCTTGTTGGGCCAGTGCTGCATAGTCCACTTCCCGCTGGTTCAGGGTGACTAGCAATGACTGCAAGCGGTTGATCGCAGCTTTGCTGACCTGGATTTGGCTATCCCGGGTCTGGACGGTGGCAGCAAGTCTTTCCCGCTTGCTGCGTATGTCCTGCCATTCGGTTTGCAACTGCTGGCGCAAGGTCTGCCATGGCTCGCAGCTTTCGATCTTGGTGGCTGCGCACCACAGGGAGCTTTGCTGCTCGGCTATTGCAGGCTGAACGCCTGAGTTCAATGCCAGTTGCAAGCTGTGACTGCGGAGCTTCTCGGAGTTCGCCGCCAGCCACTGTTGCTTGTTCTGTGAATGCTCAGCCCCAACTTGCGTGCTATCCAGCTCAATCAAGAGCTGGCCCTCTTGTACTTCTTGACCATCCTGGACATGGATGGCCCGGACAGTAGCCGCCTCCAGGGGTTGTATGACCTTGCTGCGTTCGCTGACGATGACACGCCCGGGCGCCAAAGCCACTACATCGATCTTGCCGAAAGCTGCCCAGATCAGGGCTGCCACCACACAGGTACAGATGATGACCATGATGCGCCGGGGTGCTGGGTGGGGCGGGGTTTCCTGCAAGCTGAGAGCTGCTGGCATAAAGGCACGTTCACTCGCCAGTCGTTCCGGTCCCGCTATTTCATGACGGGCCGCCCATGCCAGTTGAAGCACTTGCTGGTAGCGCTTCATCAAGGCTTTAAGAACAGACAACCGGTCTATCACTCCTTGCATCCAACCAGGAGTTCTCATGCATGGACTTCCTGACCAGATTGCATACCCCACAAACGGGCATACAGCGACGGTTTGGCCAGCAGCTCGTCGTGGGTTCCGCCTTCTACTACGCGTCCTTTGTCCAGCACCACGATGGCGTTGGCATGGCGTACCGCACTGAGGCGGTGGGCAATGATGAGGACGGTGCGTCCCTTGCAGATGGCGGACATATTGCGTTGCAGGATCTGCTCGCTCTCATAGTCCAGCGCACTAGTGGCCTCATCAAATATTAGGATGCGGGGGTTGGAAAACAATGCACGTGCAATAGCCAAGCGTTGCTTTTGCCCACCGGAGAGGCTACTGCCTTGCTCCCCGACCAGGGTGTCATAGCCTTGGGGTAGCTCACTGATGAACCCATGGGCGCCCGCCAACTTGGCTGCATAGACAATCTGGTCCATGGAGGCTGCAGGTTGGCTGATGGCGATGTTTTCTCTGACAGACCGATTGAACAGCCAGTTGTCCTGCAGGACCACACCGATCTGACGGCGGATCTGGGCGGCATCGACCTGCGCGATATCCACGTTGTCGATCAGCACCCGACCTTGCTCTGGCACATACAGGCGTTGCACCAGCTTGGTCAGGGTGGATTTACCTGACCCTGAGCGACCCACAATGCCGATGACCTGGCCGGGGGCAATGTCCAATTGCACATTCCGTAGTACCAAGCTGGAATCCGCGTGATATCGAAAGTTCACGTGGTCAAAGGTGATGCGTCCAATCAACTTGGGTAACTGAGCCGCCACACTGGGCGGCACCTCTGCTGGGGCATTGAGGATGTCGCCCAGTCGCTGCATCGAAATCCCCACTTGCTGAAAATCCGCCCACAACTGGGCCATGCGCATGATGGGCTGGGCTACCCGGCCGGCAAACATGTTGAAGGCGATGAACATCCCCATGGTGAGCTCACCGGCCATGACCAGTTGTGCCCCGAAGAACAGGGTCGAGGCAGTCACCAGCTTGCCGATCAGGCCGATGCCCTCTTGACCCGCACTTGCCAAAGTCTGGGTACGGAAAGAGGCGGACACGTAGGCCGCCAATTGGTCATCCCAGCGCTTGGCGATCATGGGCTCCAAGGCAGAGGCCTTGACGGTTTGAACACCGGTGATGGTTTCCACCAGAAGGGCTTGGTTCTCTGCGCCGCGGGCGAACTTCTCATCCAGACGGCGGCGCAGTGGGGGAACGATCATGACCGTTAAAGCCACATAGCAGGGGATGCTCAGCAGGACGATGGTGGTGAGCTGCACGCTGTACCAGAGCATGACGGCGATGAAGACGACTGAGAAAACCACGTCCAACACCACCGTCAAGGCCTGTCCGGTCAGAAAGCTGCGGATGCTTTCCAGCTCGCGGATACGGGCTACCGAATCTCCTACTCGTCGCGCCTGAAACCAGGCCAAAGGCAAGCGCAGCAAGTGGCGAAACAACCGGGAACCCAACTCCACATCAATTCGGCTGGTAGTGTGAGCAAACACATACGAACGCATGAAGTTCAAAGCGCTCTCGAACAGGGAGATCACCACCAAGCCGATGACCAGAACATGCAAGGTAGAAAGGCCTTGGTGCACCAGCACCTTGTCCATCACCACTTGAAAGAACAAGGGTGTGACCAGAGCAAACAGCTGCAACACGACCGATGCGCCCAGCACCTCACCCAGGAGGCGGCGATAGCGGACCAGACTGGGAATGAACCAACTGAAATCGAATCGGGCGATGTCGCCTACCAATGACGCACGGCTGGCGACGAGTAGCATCTGGCCGCTGGGTTTCTCTGAGGATTGCGCTACCTCTCCTAGCCACGCTTGCGCAAACTCAGCATGCGTCATGCGCACTGGCAGGTCATCTGCAGGGACTGCGCCTGCCACAGTTCCAGCACCCATCGCTTTATGGGCGGAATGTTGGACCAGGACTTGGTTTTCATTCGCCGCTGCAACCATAGCCCAAGAGCCATCCGCCAGTTGGGCCAACGCAGGAAGTGGTGTGTAACGCAAGCGATGAAGAGCAACAGACTCCACCCGCGCCTTGAGATTGAGCTTTTGTGCTGCCAGACGCAGCAAATCAAAGTCTACTTGGGTGTCTTCTGTCAGTGCCAATTGGTGAGAGAGGGAGGCAGCGTCCACAGCAACACCGTGCAGGCGCGCGACCATGCACAGAAGTTCCATCGGCTGGCGCGCCGAACCCATGACTACTGACTCTGCCATTGAACCCAAAGCTGCTCCCGACAATTCAACGGCTGATCAGCAGGGAATGAGTGTGTGGCGCGAGCCTCGGGTTCGTCAAAAACAAATTGGCTTTGTAGAAACAATGCCAAAGGCGACCCGACCCGACGAAATGATTGGTGCGACTGAGCGCGCACTGAAATTTGGAATGAACATGCTCTCCCCGTTTACGGACTGCGACTTGACCGCCTAGCACTCTCTGGTCCGAGAGTTTTACTAGTTTTTTTGAATGCAAACTTTCAGAATCTTGCGAATTCCGGTCAGAAGAAATTTGTTCCAAACAACGATCCCAATCGCTCCCATAGCTCCCACAGGCATCGTTCAAAGCGTTGGGCGCATGAACTGCGTCAGATTAAGTAGGGCTCAATGATGGGCACGAAGATGACTGCTGGTCCATATTGGCAAACGACACCCAAACAGGAGCCGGCAGCTAAGCACCCTTGCCGGGCGGTCCGTGAGTGCGTTGCAGAGTAACTGACCGGGAATCCCCATCTTGCGCGGATTAGCGCAGTTCGCTACGCCGATCGGCTACACATTCATGACGCGCTGAAGCAGGGCAAAGGAGACTCACCACTCATGGTCGTCCTCGCAGACGATGGATGCAGTCTTCTGATTGATCCGTGAGATCTTGCCGAACTTCCTGATCAAGTCACGCCCGTCGAAACTCACCGTGTCGCCCAGAGCAAAGTCTTCTCTTCGTGGCAGGACTTCTTTGGGCTGCTGCGCTACCTTTACTGAAGGGTCCAGCCCAACGGCTGCGTAGCGAATCCATTTGTACTTTCCGTCATGGGATGCATGAACCATCAGTTGGTCAGGCTTGAACTCAATGACCTTGGCGGCATGCATGCGGCTGTCGTGCACGTCGAGATATTGAACTGTCTGGCCGACGTGAAGCTGCTGGCGGGTTGCGAGAGCAGATGTTCCACTGCGGTTTGAAGCTGCAGCAGCTCCAAGTCGGTGGCCTGGGTGGCCAGAGTAGACATCAAGTTGTGCCAGTCCATTGAAGTGCTCCGCGCAGCCCCGAGGCGGGCTGTCAAGTTTGAGTGATGGATTGCCGTTTCCAGTTGAACGGCAGCAATTTGGCTAGTTTAGTCACAGGGTGGTTGTGCAGGCGCTTGAGAGCATCGCAAAGCCAGGCATAGGGCTCCACCCCATTGAGGCGACAGGTGCCGATGAGCGAGTACATGGTGGCGGTGACATGGCCACCGCGCTCAGCACCCGGGAACAACCATGAGCGTCTTCCAACAGCAACTGGACGTATGGCCGACTCGATCAGGTTGTTGTCTGGCATCAGGATGCCGTCTTCGGTGTACCGCGCCAAGGTTTCCCATTGCCGCAAGGCATAGCCAAAGGCCTGTCCCAATTTGCTGCGTGCCGGAATGCCAGGGGCGTGACCAACAAGCCACCCATGGAATTGTTCGAGTACGGGGCGCGACTGGGTTTGCCGGGTCAGCAGCTTCTTGTCGGGTGGATGGTCCTTGATGTGCGATTCGATCTCGTAGAGCTTGGCAATCCAGGCCAGCGCCTGTGCAGCCAACCCCTGCGGGTTGGGGTCTTTGCGGGCCACCTCAAAGAAATGGCGTCTGGTATGAGCCATACAACCAACGGCCACGATGTCACCGGATTTGAGCAAGGCGTCATAGCCAGAATAGGCATCAATCTGCAGGTAACCGCGGTAGTCCTTCAGGAACCGCTGCGGATGGATACCCTGACGTGTCCTAGTGAATTCAAAGACGACTGAGGGTGGGTGCTCCACACATTGGCCCTTGTGATTCAGGCGCTGACCGGCGCCCAAATAGGCCCACAGCCTGCTGGTGTGCGTGGTGTCCTTGCTGGCATCGCGCAGTTGCACCGTGGGTAACCGGTCACTGTCCGGCGTTCTTGCGAACTGATTGCAGGTACCAAAGAATGCGCCCTGATCAACAAACAGGACGGGGTCGGATATGGAAGAGACGCAGAGCGTGCTCAGGCGTGCAGTGTTGAGTGAACAGACTTGGGCTGAGGTACTGGATCGTTTTGACCGCGCTGGATTGACGATAGATGAATTTTGCAGCCGCGAAGGCATCAGTCGCAGCAGCCTTGCTCGCCGACGCACGCTTAGGAATAAACAGAGGGGAATCGCGTCCCCGCTGCGAACGAACAAGGTAGCCCCCACCACCGTGCCGAAGGCGGCGTTCGTTGATCTGGGCGACCTTGCTGGAGTGCACGGCAGCGGCAATGGAGCCATGGAGTTACGCATCGAACTCGGCTCGGGCATGAGTTTGCATCTGGTACGCCGGTAATGTTCTTTCCCGAGGGCCGCATTCGCGTGTTCCTGTATGGCCAAGCTGCCGATATGCGCCAGTCCTACGACGGCTTGTACGCTCTGGCACGCCAGGGGTTTGAAGTGGATGTGCTGGCCGGACACATGTTTGTTTTCATCAACCGGCGGCAAACACAGATGAAGGTGCTGTACTTTGACCGCAGCGGCTGGTGCCTGTGGTGCAAGCGTTTGGAGAGCGGCAAGTTCTCCCGTAAAGGCGTTCAAGGCGGCAGTGGCGAGATCGACTGCACGGCGCTCAAACTGATGCTCGAAGGCATCGAAGTGCGCCGACGCCACAAACGCTACCAACACCCTGCGCGGAGGTGACGATGTGCCCATTTTCAATCCGGAGAAGCACTCTTTTGCTTTGTCCCTAAAGGCCGCAAGATAAGGCCCATGTCGATGCCCAATACCAGCACTCCCACATTTACCGTCGAAACGGTCATGGGGCTGTCGCCGCAGAGCATCGCGCAGACACTGCAAGCACAGGCCGCCAGCATCAGCGCGCTGGAGCAGCAGCTCGAATGGTTCAAACGCCAACTCTTTGGCAAGAAGAGCGAGCGCTTTGCACCCTTGCCCGATGCGCAGCAAATGCACCTGGGGCAACTCCTGGGCGACCTCCCTGCCACTGATGCGCCCGAAGCCGACTCCGACTCCAACACCATCCCTGCACACCAGCGACGCAAACCCCGCAGCAACTTTGCCGACGAGGGCACGCCCGCATCGTTCTTTGACGAAACCAAGGTGCCCGTGCACACCATCGAGCTGGCCAACCCCGAGACCAAAGACCTCTCGCCCGATCAGTACGAGGTTGTCAGCCAGAAGGTCAGCCACCGCTTGGCACAGCGCCCCGGTGCCTATGTGGTGCTGAAGTATGTGCGCTCTGTCATCAAGCGCCACGACACGCAAACCCTGCACTGTGCGGGCGCGCCAACAGGCATCATTGAGGGCAGCCGCGCTGACGTGAGCTTGCTCGCAGGCGTTGTTGTTGACAAGTTTGCCTGGCACATTCCGCTGTACCGGCAGCACCAGCGCCTGAGCCAAGCGGGCTTCAAACTCAGCCGGGCGTGGCTGACGCAACTGGCGCAAAAGACCATTTCCCTGCTGGAGCCGATTTACGACACGCAGCTCGAGTCGATCCGCAACAGCCGGGTCAAGGCAATGGACGAGACCCCCATCAAGGCCGGGCGCAGTGGGCCCGGCAAGATGAAGGCGGCCTACTTCTGGCCTGTGTACGGCGAACTCGATGAGGTGTGCTTTGCCTATTTCGAGTCGCGCCGCCACGAGCACGTACAGCAGGCATTGGGGCTGCCAGGGGCCACAGATGCCGTGTTGCTCACTGACGGCTATGAGGCCTATGCACGTTACGCTGCCAAGACCGGCATTACGCATGCCCAATGCTGGGCGCACTGCAGGCGTGGCTTCTTTGAAGCTCTAGGGGCCGAGCCACAGGCCGCTGGCCAGGCGCTGCAGCAAATTGGCGAGATTTACGCCCAGGAAGAAGCCATTCGTGAACGTGACCTCTACGGGGATGCCAAACGAGAGCACCGTCTAAGCCACAGCAAACCGCTGGTGCAGAACTTCTTTGAATGGGTGGATTTGCAGTTCGAGCGGCAAGGCTTCCTGCCCAGCAATCCGTTGACCAAGGCATTGGCCTATGCACGCGAGCGCCGCGCGCAACTGCAGGTGTTTCTGGGCGATGCGGATGTGGCCATGGATACGAACCATCTGGAACGCGCCTTGCGCGCGATACCAATGGGCAGGCGCAATTGGTTATTCTGCTGGACGGAGGTGGGCGCCAAGCGCGCGGGCATCATGCAGAGCCTGATCGTGACATGCCGTTTACATGACATTGACCCCTACACCTACCTGGTTGATGTCTTGCAACGCGTAGGCCACCACCCCGCCTCCAGAGTTTCAGAACTGACGCCTCGTCAATGGAAGCAGCACTTCGCCGAGAATCCATTGCGTTCACCATTACACGGTTTGGTAACGTAGGCAATAACGCCGGACAGTGACCGGTTACGCGCAATGGTAGATGGGTAGCTAGTTTGCATGCCTTGGGTCTGCACGCCTGCTTGGTCGCTCGAGCGTCCGCAGTCGCCGCTCGATAAACGGAGTCACCACCATTGCGTTTAACTTCGCGACCTACTGTAGATGGCGCAACACCAATAAGTAGAGCGATGCTCCGCAAAGACCTTCCCAAGGCCAATCCGCGCGATATTTCCTCACGCTGAGCAAGTGAAAGATGTCGCTCCGCGCGCTGGCGGCTTGGTGGGGAAATCCCTCCTCGATGTGAGAGGTATGTATGTACTGAACCGGGAGCCTTGCTCAGAGCGATTCCAATATCCGTAATGCTGCTTCCCGCCTTCCACATCTGCCACAAACGATGGCGTTGCTCCCAAGTTAAGCCTCTTTGCACTGAACTCATTGCAGACCCTTATCAACATAATTTGAATCATGTTGCATTGACCAGTTGAATCCAAGGCGGCTTTTTTTAAGATGTCGCGCTCCTCGCTCACCCGCTTGAGCTCGGCCTTGAGTCTGCGCAGTTCCTCCGTTTGGGACAACTGCTCCTTGTGCTGACCAGGAGGCAATTGCTGCTCTTTGATCCACTTGTACAGACTGTGCTGACTAACACCCAATCGGGCGGACACCTCGGCTACTGAATGGCCGCGCAGCGTGATCTGCTTGACCGCTTCGATCTTGAATTCTTCGGGAAATCTCTTCTGACTCATATCACCTCCTATTAGGCCTCACGTTTGAGGCTCAGAGGTGTCTACATAATCCGGGTCGATTCAATGGGTAGTTCTGCTTTTATCATTCGTTCATGGCATCAAAAATTACTAACTTTGAAGAGAAACGAGCATTCACAAAGGTAACGACCTCAAGTGGAGTAGTGGGCATTGTTGCCTCTGAAGTTCCAATGGCCGCACTGGCAGGGCTTTATGAAAAGCTCCTTGCAAGTCAAAGTAAGCTGATGGCATCAAACAGTACTGCTAATTCTGATGTGCCTGAAACCACTGAAGAATTCTTTTCAAAAGAGTCACCATCCCGCTGACGAATCGCCATTTAGATTGGTCTAGTCTTGAAGCGCATTCAATACAGTACTTCAAAGCGGCACGACCGCCTGCGCAAGCCACAACTCTCGTTTGGCCCGAATAGACGGCGGTCCGAAGTCCACGAGTAGGCCCTTCACAATCCGCGTCTGGCATAGCGGCATGCTCCATATTCTGATTCAGACGATCTGAAGCCTCCTCGAATTCCTGAACCACTCAGAAGTAGAGGTTGGGGAATTTTGTCACACGGTATTCAACTGGAGGAACTGACCCCAAGGCTTCATGGGGCCGGTGGTGGTTGTAGCGATGCAGCCAGTCCGCCGTCATGTCCCTGACCTCTTGCAAGGAATCAAAGACATAGCAGTCCAGTACTTCGGTGCGATACGTCCGGTTGAATCGTTCCACATAGGCATTCTGGGTTGGCTTTCCAGGCTGGATGTGATTGAGGACGATGCCTCTGGTCTTGGCCCAATCGGCCAGCGCATGGGCAATGAACTCCGGGCCGTTGTCCATGCGGATAGACAGCGGCGCACCACGCACCTCCACCAACTCGTTCAAAGCCCGTATGACCCGCCCAGCGGGCAAGCTGGTGTCAATCTCGATTCGCAACGCTTCCCGGTTGAACTCATCGATGACATTGAAGGTGCGGAACCTGCGGCCCGACCACAAAGCATCGGACATGAAGTCACAGCTCCAACCCTGATTGGGGTAATCTCGGTTTAGGTGCAAATCGTATCGGTAAGGCATAAGGGTTAACCCTTGCTTTCATTGGTGGCGACGGACTATGGTGCGTTTACGATTGCCCCACTGCCTTGAACTGATGTCATAGTCGGCGTTGCACGCAGGGAGCTATGACGTCGGAGACAGAATTTGCCAAGTTACCGCCTTCGGTTTGTCGGTCAAACAAGCCTGCCCAAATCCATTTCACAAAACGAGATTGACGAAGACTTCAGCCTCAGCGACGCTGATGTTGAGGAAATCCGGTCGAACTTCCGTGGCATTGGCCGCCTCGGTGCTGCCATTCTGTTGGTAAGTCTGCGTGCCACTGGCCGATCTCTTGATTCGTTCACCGGCCTTCCTCGGCTGCTTCTTCAGTCGCTGTCCAAGAGGATTGGAGTCAACGCTGCAATGATACAGATTGCGTCGCTCAAAACGCTTTATTCCCGGCCAACTACGCGGTTTGAACACCAGCGTTGGGCGCGCAACTACGCTGGCTATAAGGCACTGGGTCAAGAAGATCAGCATAAAGTCACCGACGTCTTGGCCCACCTTTCCAAGTCAGCAGTATCGATACACGATTTGGTGAAGTCGGCCGAGGTGTGGCTGTTCGAAAACCAATATGTGTTGCCGGGTGACCGCACCTTGCGGGACCAAGCTCGGCAAGCGTTTGCCGCCCAAGACGACGTCGCCATTGCAACGGTGCGCCAAAGTGTGCCACGTCGCAATTTAGACATCGTTATGTCCAGGATGTTTTCGAAGCGCAGGGGCCCAACTGGCGCGTCAGTGTTGGAATGGCTGCGAACCGCCCCCGCCAAGCACGGCCCAAGGACGCTGAATGAAACTATCCAAAAGGTGGCCTACCTCAAAACGCTGCAAGTCCATGAATGGGATCTGTCTGCCATTCCCCCTGCCCGCAGAGAGGCATACAGCCAGGCGGTAGTCAATCGTCCACCCTATTGGGTATTTCGGACGAACGTGAACAGCCATTTCGGGCAACGTGAACGGGCGTTTTGATAGCTTGCAGCTAAGGATTTCGGCATCGTGAACGTTGATTTCGGAGTCGTGAACAGCGAATGTGGCGCAAGCGTATGCCTGCATAGAAGTGGGGACTGAAGTTGCGCAAATGAGACCACCCTGGCGGGTAGGCTGCCTGATTTTTGACAGGAGGCCGGATGCCCGCCCGAAAGATCGCGATGCGCAAAGTTAAAGAAACATTGAGATTGAGCCTGGAGTGCAGGCTACCCTACGATCAGATATCCCAAGCCCTGGGACTGTCCAAAGGCGTCATCTCCAAATACATCCGTCAGGCTCTTGCAGCAGGACTGGATTGGAGTGCCATAGAAACCTTGGATGAGGGAGAGTTACACCGCAAATTGCGGGGCCAGCAAAGTGAGCCCGTTGTCTTTGTTGCGCCTGACTACGCACGGGTGCACTTGGAGCTGCGCGGCAAAGGCGTTACGTTGATGCTGCTGTGGCAAGAATACTGCGCCAAGTGGGCCGAAGACACCCAGGTCAGGCCTTACCAGTACACCCAATTCTGCGAGCACTACCGCCGGTTTGCCAAGACACTGAAGCGCTCAATGCGCCAAGTGCATCGCGCCGGAGAAAAACTGTTCATTGACTACGCTGGCCCGACCATTGTGCTGGCCGAGGGTGGTAAAGCCAATATCTTCGTGGCCGCCTTGGGCGCCTCAGGTTACGCCTTCGCGTGGGCGACACCTGCACAGACCACGGCAGATTGGCTGGAGGGGTGTGTCAAGGCGCTGACCTTCTATGGTGGAGTGCCGCAGCTAATCGTGCCGGACAACCCGCGCGCAGTGATTGCGCAGGTCAGCCGTTACGAGCCCCGAGCTACTGACACCGTGCTGGACTTTGCATGCCATTACGGCTGCAGCGTACTACCTGCGCGTGCCTACCACCCGCAGGACAAGGCCAAAGTCGAGTCCACGGTCCAGATTGTTGAGCGCTGGATATTGGCGCGACTGCGGCATCAATCGTTTCGTAGCGTCACTGAGGTCAACGCAGCCATTGCCCCTTTGCTGGAGTATCTGAACAACAAACCGTTTCAGAAGCTGCCCGGATGCCGGGCAAGCGCGTTTACCGCCCTGGATGCGCCAGCATTGATGGCCCTGCCGCCTGAACCGTTTGAGCTTGCGGTATTCAAGACGGTCAAAGTACACATTGACTATCACGTCGAGTTTGAAGGCCACCGCTATAGCGTTCCACATGCACTGGTGGGCCAGACGCTGGAGCTGCGGGTGACCCGCACCACACTGGAGATTCTGAACCGGGGCCAGCGGGTGTGCAGCCACCTCAGAAGCGCTCGCCGGGGCGGCTTCACCACGACGGGTGAACACATGCCAGAGGCACACCGGGCGCATGCACAGTGGAGTCCGGAGCGGCTTCTGGCCTGGGGCGAGCAAATCGGCGTGGCCACGGCCGGGGTAGTGAGCAAGATGCTGGAGCGCCAGCGCCACCCTGAACATGCCTACCGGGCCTGCTTGGGTTTGCTCTCCCTGGGGCGCCGATACGGCCATGCCAGGCTGGAAGCGGCGAGCTTGATGGCGCTGCAGTTGGGCACCTGCAAATACAGCCATATCCGCGACATCCTGGTCAACCGCGGGGTAACCGGTCACTGTCCGGCGTTCTTGCGAACTGATTGCAGGTACCAAAGAATGCGCCCTGATCAACAAACAGGACGGGGTCGGATATGGAAGAGACGCAGAGCGTGCTCAGGCGTGCAGTGTTGAGTGAACAGACTTGGGCTGAGGTACTGGATCGTTTTGACCGCGCTGGATTGACGATAGATGAATTTTGCAGCCGCGAAGGCATCAGTCGCAGCAGCCTTGCTCGCCGACGCACGCTTAGGAATAAACAGAGGGGAATCGCGTCCCCGCTGCGAACGAACAAGGTAGCCCCCACCACCGTGCCGAAGGCGGCGTTCGTTGATCTGGGCGACCTTGCTGGAGTGCACGGCAGCGGCAATGGAGCCATGGAGTTACGCATCGAACTCGGCTCGGGCATGAGTTTGCATCTGGTACGCCGGTAATGTTCTTTCCCGAGGGCCGCATTCGCGTGTTCCTGTATGGCCAAGCTGCCGATATGCGCCAGTCCTACGACGGCTTGTACGCTCTGGCACGCCAGGGGTTTGAAGTGGATGTGCTGGCCGGACACATGTTTGTTTTCATCAACCGGCGGCAAACACAGATGAAGGTGCTGTACTTTGACCGCAGCGGCTGGTGCCTGTGGTGCAAGCGTTTGGAGAGCGGCAAGTTCTCCCGTAAAGGCGTTCAAGGCGGCAGTGGCGAGATCGACTGCACGGCGCTCAAACTGATGCTCGAAGGCATCGAAGTGCGCCGACGCCACAAACGCTACCAACACCCTGCGCGGAGGTGACGATGTGCCCATTTTCAATCCGGAGAAGCACTCTTTTGCTTTGTCCCTAAAGGCCGCAAGATAAGGCCCATGTCGATGCCCAATACCAGCACTCCCACATTTACCGTCGAAACGGTCATGGGGCTGTCGCCGCAGAGCATCGCGCAGACACTGCAAGCACAGGCCGCCAGCATCAGCGCGCTGGAGCAGCAGCTCGAATGGTTCAAACGCCAACTCTTTGGCAAGAAGAGCGAGCGCTTTGCACCCTTGCCCGATGCGCAGCAAATGCACCTGGGGCAACTCCTGGGCGACCTCCCTGCCACTGATGCGCCCGAAGCCGACTCCGACTCCAACACCATCCCTGCACACCAGCGACGCAAACCCCGCAGCAACTTTGCCGACGAGGGCACGCCCGCATCGTTCTTTGACGAAACCAAGGTGCCCGTGCACACCATCGAGCTGGCCAACCCCGAGACCAAAGACCTCTCGCCCGATCAGTACGAGGTTGTCAGCCAGAAGGTCAGCCACCGCTTGGCACAGCGCCCCGGTGCCTATGTGGTGCTGAAGTATGTGCGCTCTGTCATCAAGCGCCACGACACGCAAACCCTGCACTGTGCGGGCGCGCCAACAGGCATCATTGAGGGCAGCCGCGCTGACGTGAGCTTGCTCGCAGGCGTTGTTGTTGACAAGTTTGCCTGGCACATTCCGCTGTACCGGCAGCACCAGCGCCTGAGCCAAGCGGGCTTCAAACTCAGCCGGGCGTGGCTGACGCAACTGGCGCAAAAGACCATTTCCCTGCTGGAGCCGATTTACGACACGCAGCTCGAGTCGATCCGCAACAGCCGGGTCAAGGCAATGGACGAGACCCCCATCAAGGCCGGGCGCAGTGGGCCCGGCAAGATGAAGGCGGCCTACTTCTGGCCTGTGTACGGCGAACTCGATGAGGTGTGCTTTGCCTATTTCGAGTCGCGCCGCCACGAGCACGTACAGCAGGCATTGGGGCTGCCAGGGGCCACAGATGCCGTGTTGCTCACTGACGGCTATGAGGCCTATGCACGTTACGCTGCCAAGACCGGCATTACGCATGCCCAATGCTGGGCGCACTGCAGGCGTGGCTTCTTTGAAGCTCTAGGGGCCGAGCCACAGGCCGCTGGCCAGGCGCTGCAGCAAATTGGCGAGATTTACGCCCAGGAAGAAGCCATTCGTGAACGTGACCTCTACGGGGATGCCAAACGAGAGCACCGTCTAAGCCACAGCAAACCGCTGGTGCAGAACTTCTTTGAATGGGTGGATTTGCAGTTCGAGCGGCAAGGCTTCCTGCCCAGCAATCCGTTGACCAAGGCATTGGCCTATGCACGCGAGCGCCGCGCGCAACTGCAGGTGTTTCTGGGCGATGCGGATGTGGCCATGGATACGAACCATCTGGAACGCGCCTTGCGCGCGATACCAATGGGCAGGCGCAATTGGTTATTCTGCTGGACGGAGGTGGGCGCCAAGCGCGCGGGCATCATGCAGAGCCTGATCGTGACATGCCGTTTACATGACATTGACCCCTACACCTACCTGGTTGATGTCTTGCAACGCGTAGGCCACCACCCCGCCTCCAGAGTTTCAGAACTGACGCCTCGTCAATGGAAGCAGCACTTCGCCGAGAATCCATTGCGTTCACCATTACACGGTTTGGTAACGTAGGCAATAACGCCGGACAGTGACCGGTTACACCGCGGGGATCAGTTGCTTAAGACCGAGGCCCCCGAGTGGAGCAGCCCGGCACATGCTCACGTGCGCGGGCCTGGCTATTACCAATAGAGACGAATGGAGAGACCCCCATGATGATGAATACGACATTGGCCCAACTGCGTGAATTGAGGCTGGAGGGCTTGGCCACGGGGCTGCAGGAGCAGCTCAGTCAAGCAGGCGTGGCGGCCATGAGCTTTGAAGAGCGGTTGGCGCTATTGGTAGACAGGGAGGTGCACTGGCGCAATGACAAGCGCCAAACCCGCCTGTTGAAACAGGCTAGGCTGAAGTATCCGCAAGCGGCTATCGAAGACATTGACAGCCGCGCCGGGCGCGGCATTCAACGCAGTGCAGTGATGAGTCTGGCCCTGGGCGGGTGGGTGCAAAGCGGACATGCTGTGCTGATTACGGGGCCGACCGGGGCGGGTAAATCCTGGCTGGCCTGTGCGTTGGCCCAACATGCGTGCCGGCGGGGCTTCAGTGCCCACTACCAGCGGGTGCCACGACTGGGGGAGGAATTGCGTATCCGCCATGCCAACGGCACGTTTGGCAAGTGGCTCGATCAGATCCGCAAAACCGATGTCCTGCTGCTCGATGACTGGGGCATGACGGCGCTGGACAGCCAGAGCCGGGCGGACTTGCTGGAGATCATTGATGACAGGACATCAAGTCGGGCCACGATCATTACCAGTCAGTTGCCCATTGAGCATTGGCACGAGTGGATTGGTGACCCGACAGTGGCCGATGCGATGCTGGACCGGTTAATGGAGAACCATCATCGCTTCACGATCACGGGTGAGTCGTTGCGAAAGAAACCTGCACCCGGAAAAGGCAAAACCGCCAACGCTGAGTCCGCGGCGGGTTGATTAAGAAAAGCCCCAATCAACCAACCTGACAAGGAGTCACTCTGCCGAAAAACCACCTCGGCCTAAAATAAAAGAGCGCAATATCAGTCCCTCACTGCCGCTGCGTTCATATTGGCCGGAATCCATGTTCACGATCCCGGAATCGCCGTTCATCTTCGCCGAAATACGCACTATGACACCGAACGCCTGGCACCTGATCGCAAGGCACTAGAGCTGTGCTGCTTTCTGCATACTCTGTTGTACGAGCTGACCGACGTGTCCGCGGACATCACCGGCAGAAGGCTAAATGACATTTACCGCTTTGCATCCAACCATGCCGAGAAACTGCAAGTCCGCAGATCCACCGACCTTCGCGCCGAGCGTGTGAAGCTCAAAGCTGTTCTCTATGATGGGAAATTATCCGACAAGCAAAAGGTAGCCGCAATAAAGGAGCTGATCACCAACGAGCCGCACACCGTCGAGGACAGTCGCGCATCTTTGGTGCGTCAATCACTTGTTGAGGATGAGTCGCACCGGATTTCTGCCTTGGTCAATGCCATGGGTGTGTTCGATGTACGGGGTGACGACAATAACACCGTACTCAAACAGGTCAAAATTCTGCGCGACCTGGTTGAGCGCCGGGTTGGTGAACTGCCTGGCGACTTTGACATCTCGCTGGCTGCGCCGAATTGGCGTGCGATGCTACAGTTACCGGACCGCAAGAAGGCATTGGCAGCGCTCAAGGCCTGTGTCATGTCCTCGGTACGCAAAGAGATCAAGGGCGGAAAACTGTGGCTTGCACACAGCCGCAAGCACCGGGATCGCGAAGAGCAGCTCATTCCAATCTCAGATTGGCAGGCCATGCGCGGCGGTTTCCTAAGCGCCATGAGCCTGACAGCTGATCCGGAAAAATCCTTGCCCGACTTTGTGAAAAAGTTCAGCACTCCCTCTCTGAACTCGCCACCGCCGTGGATGAAGGGCGTGTCACGATTGACGGACAAGGACATTTGCACATTCCGGCCATTGTTGCCTTGGACGTTGAGCCCGAAGTCGCCCGAACGGGGGATTCCATCTTTGAAATCATCGGCCCGGTTCAGCACGGGCAACTGCTGGTAGAAATTGACGCCAGGTCAGGTTTTAGCGAGGTGTTGCTGGGGCGCAAGGCGAAGACCGCACAGGAGTTGACGGCACTGTATGGTGCCCTGCTGGCACACGGGACGGACAACGACGCAAGGGGCGTGGCACAGATGATCCCTGGCGTGCAGGTGTCGCAAATAGCATCTGCCATGCGGGCGATGGAGAGCCAGGGGCGTTTGGCCAAGGCCAATGAACGGATTCTGGATTTTCAGCAATCCATGGACATCTCCAAGTTATGGGGCGACGGTGACAAGGCATCGGCCGATTCGATGACGATGGACACGTCGCGCCATTTACATGTGGCGCGTATGGAATATCGCCGCAAGCAACCAGGTATTGGTATCTATACGCATGTGCGGGACTCATATGGGCTGTTTTACAACCAGCCCATCGTTCTCAATGATCGGCAGGCTGCCAGCGCAGTCCACGGCGTGGAAAGCCATAACGCGACCCGACGGGAGGACCAAATCAAGTTGTCACTGCTGGCAGTCGACACCCACGGGTACACCAATGCGGCCATGTCGGTGGCAAAGTTTTTGCAGTTTGACCTCTGTGTGAGGTTGCGCCAAATCTCTGAGCGCATGCTGTACCTGCCGCCTTCCATCAAGCTGCCGGAGTCACTGGAGCGCTTGAGAACAGGAAAAGTCAGCCCTAAAAAGGTCAAAGTCGGCTGGGATACATTTCTGCGGTTTGTGGCATCGATTCGCGAGGGGCGGCTCACCGCCAGAGAAGGGCTGCAAAGGCTTGGCAGTGCAGCCAAGGGGGACAAGTTGCATTCCACCGCTGACGAGATTGGCAAACTGCTGCGCACCATTTTTCTGTGCGACTATTTCAGCAAACCAGAATTCCGCCGGGAGATGCATGCACTGCTGGATCGTGGCGAGTCTGTCCACCAGTTGCAGCGCGCTGTTCACCAGGGCCGCATAGGAACCCAACGTGGACGCAGGCGCGATGAGCTGTGGGCGATTTCTGGTGCCCATACGCTATTGACGAACGCCATCATTGCCTGGAACACCATGAAAATGCAGCAAGTGGTGGATGACTGGAAGGCCAGAAGACAACCCATTGACGATAACTGGGTGCGCCGCATGGGGCCTGTGCACTTTAGCCACATCAATTTCCGGGGAACCATTGCCTTCGAGCTAGAACGATTCCTGGATGACTTGTTGCAGCGCATGCCCACGACGAAAAAGAAAACCCAAGTCGCGCCGTTCTAGTAAGTTGTCCACATTTTGGCTGGCAGAAGCCCAACGTTGTGATCGGTGCTTAGCGTTACTATCTGCACGCAAACCGGCACCATCCAAAAAGCGGCACGTTGTAAGTTGTTGATTTTGAAAGACTGAGCATTGCTTACCGATACGATTTGCACGTAAACCGGCGCGTGTTTGTGGCGATCCAAAAGCGCACTTTTGTGGCTTTTTGAACGCGCTATTGGCGTTCTAAGCCATAAGCCACAAAACCCCCGGAACTAACCCAATTGCTCAATTAACCTATTGGGTTATAATTGCAGTATGGAAAAGGGCACCCTTCACTGCAAGCTGCCAGTCGTTCAGGCCTTGGTTGCCGCTGGAATGGTTCGTGCAACGGCAAGCGCCTTCAGCGGTGCGCGTGATTTGGGTATCAATGACCTGGCTGGGATGTGCGCAGTTGTCATGTCGCTCACATCCGCCGACTTCTACAAGAGCATGACAACCCATGCCGATCACCGAATTTGGCAGGACGTGTACCACACCAAGATAGCCAATAGTACCGATGTGTACTTGAAGCTGACCGTTATTGATGACGTTTTAATTGTTTCTTTCAAGGAGCTGTGACCATGAAATGCCCATGCTGCGGTGCCGCCGAACTGATCCACGACACCCGCGATATGCCCTATACCTACAAGGGCGAATCCGCCACCATACCAGCGGTGACGGGTGACTTTTGCCCAGCCTGCGGTGAGGTGGTACTGAACCGTGAACACGGTGACCGCTACAGCGAAATGCTGGGCCAGTTTCAGCGCCAGGTAAACGCGGCCTATGTCGATCCCGCCTACATTGCCACCATGCGCAAGCGGCTCGACCTAGACCAGCGCCAGGCAGCTGAAATATTCGGTGGTGGGGTCAATGCCTTTTCTCGTTACGAAAACGGCAAGACCAAGCCTCCGCTGGCCCTCGTTAAGTTGCTCAAGGTGCTTGAGCGTCACCCTGATCTGCTCAACGAAGTTAGAGCGGCCTAACTTCGATTGGGGGCGGTCATAGTTGCGTACACCCTACCTGCTGGAGATGAAGGTCCGCAATGGAGAAGATCGTAGACCGGCACTGCAGCGGAAGCGGTCATCCAGCGGCATGCTCAGTTGTAGGAGTCCGATGACGTTTTCATACATTACTCGTTAGGCCTTAGATGAAGCGCGATATCTGGGGTGTTTTTCACGACGGCGTGCTCAAGTACATTGACGACAGCGTTCCCGGAACGTTAATGCTTGAGGTCGAGATTGAGTATCTACGCGGAATGTTCGATGAGCCTGGAACTTCATTCCGAATTGAACTAACGGGTCACACCAAGGTTGTCTATAGCGAGTACGACGAGGAGCCAAGTCAAGACATAACAAAGATACAAGAGCGAATGCCTGAAATTCTTTATGTCACCTCCGAGCAGCCGCTACTTCTCGATTGCGTTATGGGGACTCTTGAGCTTGAATACGATGCTATGCGTGTCATGCTGCCGTCTGAAGTTGAGGTTAGCTACGAGTCTCTGGTCTCAGCCAGTGATAGATACTGGAGCGAATGGAGTGTGAGGTCAAAGGGGGATGCCCAACCTTTCAATCGAGAGGACAAATAGTGGCGGGCCGCGCCTTGGTACTTTTGTCCGCCTATGGCCGCCATTGTTTGCCTGCCATCTAAAACGTAAAGACCGCTTTCAGCCTGAAAGAGACGGTCAAAGACGCAGTCCAATTCGGTGTTTTTGGTAGGTTTAGGACCAGAAAAGTGCCCTGGTTTGCACTGGAATGAGGGCGGGGTTTGGAATTGGTGGCTCTGTTCTGTGGTTACGCACAAAGTCGAACCACACCCGTCAATTGCGTATCTTGGTTGAGATTTCGCACCGTTTTTGAAGAGGAAGCATCCCAAGTTGGGTGTAAAAAGGCTGCTTTAAATGCGTGCTATCGAGATAACAATTATTACCACGCTAGATTCAATTTAGTCATAAACTCAATAAATGCAAAAGTACGAGGTAGCCAGTTTGGCAAAAACAAATGGCCCAGAAATCGATGGATTTCCGCGAACGGCTGAGCTTGCCGCCCTGCGCGCTTGGTACTCAGGAATGTCCACCCGGGATGCTGTTGACCAGTATCTGGGTGACCAACGGCTTTCGGGGCAGTCTTCACGATCTCAAATAGGGAACATCCGCAGGAAGCTGGCGACCCTTGCAAGGCTTCGTAGACGCGAGGATCTTGCCAGTGCCTTTGAGCATTCCGAACAGAAACGCATCCAGCACAGCCGCGCGGCTGTTGCCGCCATTGAACTGCTGCGCACCATTACCCCGCCAGCGCCGCAAATCACCGACGATATCGGTTTGTGGCTGTCTGAGCGCTCGGTGCGGTCCTTGAAAGCCCATGGCATCGACACCCTGGCCGACCTAACTGTGCGCGTACCGCGCCGGCGGCGCTGGTGGGTGGCTGTACCTGGGCTGGGAGTGACTGGTGCCCGGCAGATTGAGGCCTTCTTTTCCCAGCACCCGCAGCTTGTTGAGCGCGCTCGTGCCCTGATCGTTCGCAATGCCCAGCAGGAAGTGCAGCCCTGGGAGATGCTCGTGGTGCCCGGTGAGGTGGATGGTTCCCGTGGGACCTTTCGTGCGCCACCTGAGAGTTGCACGCTGAATTCTGCCAATGACTACGAAGCTGTCCAGGCTTGGCTGTCCTTGCACGAGGCGGCCGCCACCCAGCGTGCTTACAGAAAAGAGGCCGAGCGACTGATCCTGTGGGCCATCGTCGAACGCGGCAAAGCACTATCTTCCCTGAACACGGAAGACGCCATTGCTTACCGGGCGTTTCTGCGGCACCCGACACCGGCCAGGCGGTGGATTGGCCCACCCCAGGCGCGAACATCACCGGACTGGAAACCCTTTGTGGGCGGTTTGGCACCCCGCTCTGTGGCTTATGCCTTGGCGGTCCTTGGTGCCATGTTTCGCTGGCTCATGGAGCAGCGCTATGTGTTGGCCAACCCATTCTCTGGGGTCAAAGTGCGTGGTGCTTCGCACGCGGCACCTATGGATACGGGGCGGGTGTTCTCTGAAGGGGAATGGGCCATCATCCGTGCGGTGGCCGACGGGCTGGAATGGACCTATGGTTGGCAGGTACCGGCGGCGCAGCGTTTGCGCTTTGTGCTGGACTTTGCATATGCCACGGGACTGCGGGTCAGCGAGCTGGTCGGCGCCAAACTGGGACAAATCGAAGTCGATTCGCATGGCGACCACTGGATCAAATTGGTTGGAAAGGGCAGCAAGTCGGGCAAAGTTGCACTGCCGCCGCTGGTGCGCTCCGCGTTGGACCACTCGCTGATGCAACGGGGTTTGCCCATTACGCCAGCGCATTGGGAGCCTTCCACCCCCTTGATTGCCGACCTGGGCGACCCAGACGGAAAATCGGGCATCACCGCCACCAGGGTCTGGAGCCTTATGAAACGATTCTTCACCACGGTAGCGACTGCAATCGAAAAGGAGGCACCTGCCACTGCGGAAAAGCTGCGCAAAGCCAGTCCGCATTGGATGAGGCACACGCACGCCACGCATGCTTTGGCGCGCGGTGCCGAACTGACCACCGTGCGCGACAATTTGCGCCACGCGTCGGTGGCCACAACGTCGATCTACCTGCACACCGATGAGGTCAAACGGGCTAGGCAGATGGGTGATGCGTTTGGGGCGCGGTCATAAAGGGATGGGCAGGATAGCGCGTTCTTTTAGCTCTGCTTTATTCCATTGACGGAATATTCCATGGAGGCTATACTTGTCGCATGATTTGGGATGTTGAGTACACAGACGAATTCGGCGAGTGGTGGAACGGTCTGTCTGAAGATGAACAAGAGTCTCTGGATGCATCCGTGCGCTTGCTGGAGGATCGAGGCCCGAATTTGGGGTTTCCTCACAGCAGCGGGATTAACGGATCGAAACACAGCCATATGCGTGAATTGCGCACGCAGCACGATGGGCGACCGTATCGAACTCTATATGCGTTTGACCCTAGACGGTCGGCCATCCTGCTGATCGGAGGCGATAAGACTGGGGACGACCGGTGGTATGACGTACACATCCCGATTGCGGACGGACTCTACGATGAACACATAGAGCAACTTCGGAAGGAAGGACTGATAAATGGCAAACAAATTCTCTGACTTGCGCTCGCGCATGGCGCCCCAGGCCCAAGCGAGGGCAGCGGTTAAGGCACAAGCGATGCTTGCCGAAATGCCACTCAACGAATTACGGCAAGCCCGTGGCCTGTCCCAAAAGATGCTGGCCGAGGTGTTGCACGTCCAGCAGCCATCTATCGCCAAAATGGAAAAACGCACGGACATGTATCTATCAACGCTGCGCAGTCACATTGAAGCGATGGGTGGGCAGTTGGACGTGATTGCGCGCTTTCCGGATGGCGCGGTCAAAATAAGCAACTTTGGTGACCTTGGGTCCGCTGCGGTAGCGTGACTTTTCCGGGTGCCACGTCCTGCCCCCCCAATTTGCTAGATGGGGTTCCACGCCCAAACCGGCGGAAATTTCAGACGGCTGCCAAAACAGGATGAATTTGAGTGATGCATGTGGGCATGCGTAGTTAACGCGGCACGGTGATTGCCCCCGACTGGATGCCTTGGGCAATATGCGCCAACAGTTGGACAAAGCGATCAAGCTCCGGGTGCGCCTCGCACAGGACGTTCATCTCTTCTTTCTGCGCCGACTGCATCAATTGTTGAAACAGCTCCATATAGGGGGCCATCTGGGCCAACAACTCCAACTGGTTGCCATTGTCGGTGCGTTCAAACTCAAGCATTTTGGCATCCAGCAATTGGGCGATGGCCAGGCGCTCGTCGCGATTCTTGTCTTGCGGTGCCTGGGCACCTCTGGGCGTTAACTCCAAGGGGTCTTTTCGGGGGTCCAGACAGTCCACATGGTCACGGCACACCCAGGTCAGCAAAGCGTCGGGGTCCTGCGTCTGTTTCTGGATAAAACGTTTCTGTATTCATGCATCTCGATCTTTCTGCGACCCATCCGTTAATCCTGAACAAAAAATTCAGAAGGTAACGACAGTTACGTCGCGTTCGAGATGCCCGTCCAATCCCCCGGCTGGCTCCTATATGACGAAAACCAAATGGCCTATATGTGCCGAAAACGCTCTGGCTCGTTTATGCCGAAAACGGGGTGGCTCCTATGTGCCGAAAACCAATTGGCCTGTATGTGGTGAAAAGTGACAGCGGTGAAGGCAACAATGGCCGCCCAATTGTTTATCGAAAAGGCCAGCCTTCCACAACCCTTGATGAACCGCCTAATCCGTGTTGCAGCGTTCCAAAATCCGGAGTTCTACAAACTTCAGGCCGGGCTCAGGTCCACATGGAACACACCCCGGATCATCAGTCGCGCAGAAAACCACGAAAAATTCCTGTCGTTGCCGCGAGGTTGTCTGAGCGACGTCGAGGCCTTGCTCGCTACAAATAGAATTGAACTCCGTCTCGAGGACGCGCGTTCGGTGGGGCAACGAATGAACGCGACGTTCAATGGCGTGCTGCGTCCGGATCAGCAGGAAGCCCTCGAAGCTATTACAAAACATGATTTCGGCATGCTCATTGCTCCCACCGCGTTTGGAAAGACGGTCACCGCAGCAGCCGTTATCGCCAAGAGAAAGGTTAGTACCTTGGTGATTGTGCACCGCGCCGACCTTATGCGGCAATGGCATGAGCGGCTTGGTAGTTTCGTTGGATTGGACGACCAAAAAATTGGACTGATCGGTGCCGGGAAAAAGAAGCCCACCGGCATGCTCGATATTGCAGTCATTCAAAGCCTTGCGCGCCGTGACGATCTGCCCGAACTGTTTAGCCAATACGGGCAGGTAATAATTGACGAGGCGCATCATTTAACGGCCGCAACATTCGAGGCGGTATTGAAGCAGGCCAACTCACGCTACGTCCTGGGGCTCAGTGCCACCCCTGTTCGCAGTAACGGGCACCATCCGATCATTTTCATGCAGTCGGGCCCCGTCAGGCATATTGCAAAACGTCCGGCACATGTACCAGATCAGTTAATGGTTCGGGTCCGTCATCTTCCAACTCCGGCCATTCCGTCGAACGCCAGTATTCAAGAGGTCATACGGTTGCTGTCCGTGGACGCCCATCGAAACGCACGTATCGTCGCCGATGCGACCACTGCCTTGAAAAACGGGCGTAAGGTGCTGCTGCTGACCAAAAGGACGGAACACCTTGACCTGTTGCACGCGCAACTGGCGCATGTCGAGTTCCCATGCTTCATGCTGCACGGTCGCATGAAGACAAAGGAACGCCAGGCGATCATCAAGGCCCTGGCGGAGTTGCCCCACGACGCACCGCACATACTGTTAGCCAGCGCCCAACTGGTCGGCGAGGGTTTTGATCATGCGCCGTTGGACACGCTGATCCTGACGCTGCCGATCTCATGGACAGGAACGCTGCAGCAATACGCCGGACGCCTACACCGTGACCATGCGGACAAGAGCGACATCTTGATTTACGACTACGTCGAACAGGATCATCCGCAACTCTACAGGATGTGGGAAAAGAGGCAGCGAGGTTATCGGGCGATGGGGTATCAAATGGATTTCGATCAACAGCAGTTACGCCTTGGTTCCCTATAACGAAAAAGTTGGCCAGAATCTGTTGTCACATCTAGATTCGACGCTTTTGTCCCCCTCCTGGCTCTGAAATCTGCTCGTTTTACCTTTTCGAATATGAAGGGACTTCCGCGATTGCCCTGGCGCAACAAGTTAGCCAAGATCGGAATGTCGAGTCCATTCATCAACTGAAAGGGGTATCCCATGAACGACATTTCACTGGCGGCCATTGTTCGGGTCGGTGTTGACCTTTCCAAGAAGTATTTCCAAGTGCACGCCATCACGCAGCTTGGGGATGTCACCCTGGCCAAGGCATATTCTCGGGATAGGTTCTTCTCCTGGTGCTCAGATTTGCCCTCAGGCTGCTTGGTGGCAATGGAGAGCTGTGGAGGTGCGCATCACGTCGCACGCCGCCTCCGTGCCATGGGTTTGGATGCCAGACTTATTGCCGGCAGTTTCGTTACGCCCTATCGTATGGCAGGCAAGAGCGGGAAGAATGACGCCAACGATGCGGCAGCGATTTGCGAGGCAGCCGGTCGCCCACAGATGCGCTTCGTGCCTATAAAGACCTGCGAGCAGCAAGGGCAGTTGGCCGTTCACAGATTGCGTGAAGGCTACAAGGAAGAACGGACGGCCTGCCTCAATCGCATTCGCGGACTCCTCACTGAATTCGGTTTGGTGTTCCCCCAAAGTCCAGAAGCGTTAAGAGGGGCGATACAAGAGGTCCTTGAGGACGCCAGCAACGAGTTGCCAACGGTGGCGCGTTTAGCACTTGACCGTGCGAATTCACACTACACAGAACTTGACAAGGAAATAGCCTGGTGCGACGAACGGATCTGCGCCCACGTCAAGAGTGATGAGCAGGCAAAGAAGGCCGCCCAATTGCTTGGGATAGGTCCGCTGACGGCATCCGCACTGGTATCGACGGTGGGCGATTTCGCCCAGTTCCACAGTGCCAGGCAATTCGGGGCCTGGCTTGGCCTGGCGCCGAGTCAGAATTCAACGGGAGGCAAAGCCAAGCTTGGTGGCATCACCAAACGTGGCGACACCTACTTGCGTACCCTGCTCATTCAGGGGGCGAAGTCCGCCGTCATGAGTGCAGGCAAACGTAGCGACCGCATTAGCAAGTGGCTGCTGCAACTCAAGGAGCGCATTGGCTGGCAAAAAACGGTCGTAGCGCTGGCCAACAAAAATGCCAGAATACTTTGGAGCGTGCTGACAAGGGGAACAACGTTCGACCCTGATCACGTCCCAACCTATCCGGGTGCAGTGTCAGTTGCCTAGGCACAGTCAGATCGCGCAACCAAAATATTGATTTTTTGCCAACAGACGTGCGCTCGAAGATGCTCACCACAGGTCAGACCGGCAGCAGATGAACTCGACATTCCCTCAGTGGCAGGCTGTGCCTGATCACGCTTTTCGAATGGAGTCCTGCTGAGCGGTTCGTATCTGGGGCCTCGGTGAAACCCACCGAAACAAGCCCGCCTGTAGATGTGCAGTCTGTCCTTGCTTGGTATCTCTCCCGAGCAAACGTCAACTGGTCAGATTTCAAATGTGGGAATGCGAAAAGGTAGAAAAAAATCCGCTCTTGCTTTAACTGGAAGTCCCTGTAGAGGGGATGGGCGTATTTAGCCAAATTGAAGCCCAAGGCCATGGCTTCCTTCGGCATGGCCTTGGGTGGACGCAGTGCCAACAGGCCCATCGGCTCTTGGCGCTCCTCCACCATGCCCAATGCAAAGCAGGGTGCCTTGGCCGCCCAAAGGTCTTCGGCAAACTGACGGTGAAGCGTTAACCTTGGCAGTAGATGCTGGACATTCATAGGCGCGGTATGTAGGTTGTCACGCGCAGTATGAAAATGACACGAGAACGCGGTGAGGAATTGATACACCTCGACTAACGTGCCAAGCCATCCGAACCATGGATGGGACTGGCAATGATTACGAACGAGGAGTACATGGAACTCAAGGTATTAAGGAAACACAGGCTGAGCTTGCGCGAGATATCGGTGCAAACTGGTATGGCAGTCAACACGGTGCGTAAGTATTTGGAGGGTGGTCCGCCGGCCATGAAGAAACTGCCGGCATGTAAGAGCAAGCTCGATCCATTCAAGGACTACCTGGCTGGACGTATTCAGGCGGCCAAGCCTGATTGGATTCCAGCAACGGTGCTGCAGCGTGAGATTGCCGCACAGGGGTATACGGGCTCCGTGCGCATCCTGCAGGAGTACCTCAAGGAGTTGCGTCCACAGGCGCGCCCGGATCCGGTTGTGCGGTTCGAGACCCAGCCCGGTGAGCAAATGCAGATGGACTGGATCGAGTTCCGCAAGGCTGGGCATAAAGACGGCATGTTGGCGGCGTTTGTGGCAACGCTGGGCCACAGCCGGGCGACCTTCGCGGAGTTCGTCACAGACATGAAGCTGGAGACACTACTGGCGTGCCATGTCAGGGCGTTCGAGAGCTTTGGTGGAGTCACCCGTGAAGTGCTGTACGACAACATGAAGACCGTCATCCTCAAGCGTGACGCCTACGGCAAGAACCTGCACCAGTTCCAGGGTGCCTTTGCTGACTTTGCGCACCACCATGGCTTTGTGCCGCGGGTGTGCAAGCCCTATCGGGCCAAGACCAAGGGCAAAGTCGAACGCATGAATGGCTACATCCGGCGCAGCTTCTGGGTGCCATTGGTGGGTAACCGGTCACTGTCCGGCGTTATTGCCTACGTTACCAAACCGTGTAATGGTGAACGCAATGGATTCTCGGCGAAGTGCTGCTTCCATTGACGAGGCGTCAGTTCTGAAACTCTGGAGGCGGGGTGGTGGCCTACGCGTTGCAAGACATCAACCAGGTAGGTGTAGGGGTCAATGTCATGTAAACGGCATGTCACGATCAGGCTCTGCATGATGCCCGCGCGCTTGGCGCCCACCTCCGTCCAGCAGAATAACCAATTGCGCCTGCCCATTGGTATCGCGCGCAAGGCGCGTTCCAGATGGTTCGTATCCATGGCCACATCCGCATCGCCCAGAAACACCTGCAGTTGCGCGCGGCGCTCGCGTGCATAGGCCAATGCCTTGGTCAACGGATTGCTGGGCAGGAAGCCTTGCCGCTCGAACTGCAAATCCACCCATTCAAAGAAGTTCTGCACCAGCGGTTTGCTGTGGCTTAGACGGTGCTCTCGTTTGGCATCCCCGTAGAGGTCACGTTCACGAATGGCTTCTTCCTGGGCGTAAATCTCGCCAATTTGCTGCAGCGCCTGGCCAGCGGCCTGTGGCTCGGCCCCTAGAGCTTCAAAGAAGCCACGCCTGCAGTGCGCCCAGCATTGGGCATGCGTAATGCCGGTCTTGGCAGCGTAACGTGCATAGGCCTCATAGCCGTCAGTGAGCAACACGGCATCTGTGGCCCCTGGCAGCCCCAATGCCTGCTGTACGTGCTCGTGGCGGCGCGACTCGAAATAGGCAAAGCACACCTCATCGAGTTCGCCGTACACAGGCCAGAAGTAGGCCGCCTTCATCTTGCCGGGCCCACTGCGCCCGGCCTTGATGGGGGTCTCGTCCATTGCCTTGACCCGGCTGTTGCGGATCGACTCGAGCTGCGTGTCGTAAATCGGCTCCAGCAGGGAAATGGTCTTTTGCGCCAGTTGCGTCAGCCACGCCCGGCTGAGTTTGAAGCCCGCTTGGCTCAGGCGCTGGTGCTGCCGGTACAGCGGAATGTGCCAGGCAAACTTGTCAACAACAACGCCTGCGAGCAAGCTCACGTCAGCGCGGCTGCCCTCAATGATGCCTGTTGGCGCGCCCGCACAGTGCAGGGTTTGCGTGTCGTGGCGCTTGATGACAGAGCGCACATACTTCAGCACCACATAGGCACCGGGGCGCTGTGCCAAGCGGTGGCTGACCTTCTGGCTGACAACCTCGTACTGATCGGGCGAGAGGTCTTTGGTCTCGGGGTTGGCCAGCTCGATGGTGTGCACGGGCACCTTGGTTTCGTCAAAGAACGATGCGGGCGTGCCCTCGTCGGCAAAGTTGCTGCGGGGTTTGCGTCGCTGGTGTGCAGGGATGGTGTTGGAGTCGGAGTCGGCTTCGGGCGCATCAGTGGCAGGGAGGTCGCCCAGGAGTTGCCCCAGGTGCATTTGCTGCGCATCGGGCAAGGGTGCAAAGCGCTCGCTCTTCTTGCCAAAGAGTTGGCGTTTGAACCATTCGAGCTGCTGCTCCAGCGCGCTGATGCTGGCGGCCTGTGCTTGCAGTGTCTGCGCGATGCTCTGCGGCGACAGCCCCATGACCGTTTCGACGGTAAATGTGGGAGTGCTGGTATTGGGCATCGACATGGGCCTTATCTTGCGGCCTTTAGGGACAAAGCAAAAGAGTGCTTCTCCGGATTGAAAATGGGCACATCGTCACCTCCGCGCAGGGTGTTGGTAGCGTTTGTGGCGTCGGCGCACTTCGATGCCTTCGAGCATCAGTTTGAGCGCCGTGCAGTCGATCTCGCCACTGCCGCCTTGAACGCCTTTACGGGAGAACTTGCCGCTCTCCAAACGCTTGCACCACAGGCACCAGCCGCTGCGGTCAAAGTACAGCACCTTCATCTGTGTTTGCCGCCGGTTGATGAAAACAAACATGTGTCCGGCCAGCACATCCACTTCAAACCCCTGGCGTGCCAGAGCGTACAAGCCGTCGTAGGACTGGCGCATATCGGCAGCTTGGCCATACAGGAACACGCGAATGCGGCCCTCGGGAAAGAACATTACCGGCGTACCAGATGCAAACTCATGCCCGAGCCGAGTTCGATGCGTAACTCCATGGCTCCATTGCCGCTGCCGTGCACTCCAGCAAGGTCGCCCAGATCAACGAACGCCGCCTTCGGCACGGTGGTGGGGGCTACCTTGTTCGTTCGCAGCGGGGACGCGATTCCCCTCTGTTTATTCCTAAGCGTGCGTCGGCGAGCAAGGCTGCTGCGACTGATGCCTTCGCGGCTGCAAAATTCATCTATCGTCAATCCAGCGCGGTCAAAACGATCCAGTACCTCAGCCCAAGTCTGTTCACTCAACACTGCACGCCTGAGCACGCTCTGCGTCTCTTCCATATCCGACCCCGTCCTGTTTGTTGATCAGGGCGCATTCTTTGGTACCTGCAATCAGTTCGCAAGAACGCCGGACAGTGACCGGTTACATTGGTGGCGAGTATGAAGCAGCAAGGCTTGGTGGTGGACGCGGACACAGCCAATCGGGAAATGCGCACCTGGCTGCGTGACGTTGCCAATGTGCGGATCCACGGAACCACTGGGTGTGTGCCGGCACTGGCTTTGCAAACTGAGCGCGCACATCTGCTGGCCATCCCCAGCGCCTACAGTGGGCGAACAGTGCGTCAATTGCAAAAAGTCACCGGTAGCGGCGCAGCAGTCCGGCCAATTCCAGCCGCGGCATGGCGAGGCCTGCAGCATCCTCTGGCGATGTATGACACGCTGGTGCACAACCAAGCCTCAGCAGGAGGACGACCATGAGCCTGCAAATGGAAAGACTGCGTGAACTGTGTGATCAGCTGCGCCTGCTCAACTTACCCGATCAGCTTGCCCACTTGGGGCAAATGGCGGCCAAGAAAGAGCTGGGGTACCTGGAGTTCCTGGAGCAAGCCTTGCGTGGCGAGGCTCTGGCCAGGGTGGAGAGAACGCGCGCCATGCTCACGCGCATAGCGGGCTTCCCCGCCATCAAGACGCTCGATGAGTTTGACTTCCAGTTTGCCAGCGGTGTGCCCAAAACTCTGGTGCAGGAGCTTGGCAGTCTGGCCTTCGTGGAGCGCAGCGAGAACGTGGTCTTGCTGGGCGCCAGTGGGGTGGGCAAAACCCACTTGGCCATCGCCTTGGGCTACAGGGCAACCCAGGCTGGAATCAAGACGCGTTTCATCACGGCGGCAGATCTGCTGATGACACTGAGCACGGCACTACGGCAGAACACCCTGGAAGAGGCTATCAAACGCATCGTGCGTCCCTACCGGCTGTTGATCATTGACGAAGTCGGGTACCTACCCATGAATCGGGAACAGGCGAATCTTCTGTTCCAAGTCATTGCCAAACGCTATGAAGTGGGAAGTCTCATCCTGACCTCCAATCTGCCGTTTGGGCAATGGGACCAGACATTTGCAGACGATGCAACGCTGACAGCGGCGCTACTTGACCGACTGCTCCACCACGCCCATGTGGTCCCGATCTCAGGAGACTCCTATCGCCTGAAAGATAAGCGGCGTGCCGGTGTGATTGCCGCCAGCAGCAATGCCCTACTCAAACGAAAACGCAGTCACCTTGATACACAGGAGGAGCAAGCAGCCTAGAGGCGCCAAGCAAAGACAAAACAACCAATCACCCCACATAACGGTGTATCAAATCCACGCCGCGTTTGCGTTCCACAGTTGTATCAAATCGAGACTGCGTTTGACATATAGCTCGGACGAATTGCGGACGCAGTTTAAGCCAAGTTAATTTCCGCCATTGGTGACTCGATTGGGAGGCCACATTGTCCATTGTTGCCATAAAAACCAAGGGTAAACCCTTGCACCTTACCGTTACTATTTGCACCTAAACCGAGATTACCCTTGTTAGTCAAGCTCAAAGGCAAAGACACAACCAACGTAGTTGACGCGCTGACAGCCCAAGTTCAACAATTACCCAAAGAGATCATGCGTACGCTGACCTGGGATAGAGGTAGTGAATTGGCCCAGCACAAGCGATTCACAGTGGCAACCAATGTGCAGGTGTATTTCTGCGATCCCCGCAGTCCTTGGCAACGCGGTAGTAACGAAAACACCAATGGCCTGTTACGTCAGTATTTCCCAAAGGGTAGCAATCTATCCATCTACAGCCAGGAACAACTCAACGAAGTGGCATCCAAGCTAAATGGAAGGCCTCGAAAAACCTTGGGGTACAGCTGTCCGGCAGATACACTAACTGCAGCGTTGCAATGACCGGTTGAATCCAAGGACCCCAATTTGGCTCGCTCATGCGAGAGGTGCAAGCTGCTTGTCCATACTCACTCAAGCAGGACACTCTTCAGGCGCAAACCACGTTTTCATGACGCCCTTGGCAGGTGGGTGGGTAGGGCTAGGTGACGGAAGCTCAACAATGCAGGAGTTTCAAAGCGTCATGCATTGCTGAGTGCAAAAAAAAGGACCTTTGGTGAAAAGGTCCTTTTTCTTAGACGGCGCCCGCAGTATTTTTTCAAATACCGTACATGAAATGAATCATGATCCCCGTCCAGGTGGTTGTCTGAGGCCCCACCTACCGCTGCAATGTCGTGCCTTCAGGCCAAAATCGGCAGACATATCGTCTTCGGTAAGATGAGTATACGACAACCCTATGCTTTCAGTCAAGAATGCCAATTTTCACTCAGACAGGACACTCTCAAGACGATAAATGGCTCGTAGACGGCTCTCCCGTTTTCGGTACCTTTCCAAGTGGATTGCTAAGCAATGTACCTGATGCTACCCCTATCTGGTTAAAAGTAGGAACTGCTGCATACGGCACAGTGCACATACTTAAACGTCATGGCGTGTGGGTCGCCAAGCAAAAAAAACCAGTCGCTCAACTCGTTTGGGAAAAACTTGGGCAACCTGGAAAAATTCACCTATCTGAAGAAAAAGGTAAGCTGAAAATCAACTTGCACGTGACGCCAAGCGCATTGCTGATTTTGCAGTTACAGGACAAAGAACAACCCGTCCACTTTTCTGTGACTTCTTTGTATTACAAAGAAGGGACCGTTGATGGTGACCCGCTCGGAAAATACCCTGGAAGACCAAGTCCACGCTTGCTTGTCGGAGCGGCTTTTCTTGCCGCACAGGCAATGAAAGTAATGCCGCCGACTATCTCCGCTGCGGCTACTCCAAGCGAGGACGGCATAACCGAAGTGTAGCGAGAGGTCCTTTAGAGCCGACGTAGAGGTTTGATTTGGTGCTGTTCCAACAGTCGGCCGATCTCAAAAACGGCGCCCATCTTCGGATCGTGCATTTTGCAGATCGGTTTGCCAGTTTCGATTTCAACATAGTGAATTCCGTCACAGCGTACCTTGGCCCGTAAGCCGCTCATATCCCATGCCTCACATGGAGTGACTACGCCTTCACCGGAGAGGATCCCAGCAGCAATCGAGTGGTTTCCACCGAACACACAAGCGATTCCCCACGGAAGAATTGCAGCAACCGAATGATTCCTGTCTTGTTCCCAAGCACCGGACTTCTTTCCACTGCCTACCTCTGAGAGTGCCTTGGCATATCGTTCCCGATACCAGGGGCCTGGCAAGATGGGATCCTTGGCCAAATCAACTTCGAATTGAGTCTCATCCAGTTGCGGATATTGTGAGTGGCTTGTAAGCACCAGAGGCACACGAGGCATAAATAACTGGTGAGGGGCTATGTCAGCCTTGCCTCCATGAGGTGGGCTCTTGGCACAAGACAGAAGTAGCTCTGTCTGGATAGGCCTTGTATAGAGCCGCACAAGATCCAGCAAACCGCGGGGATCGCGGGCTGCAACATCCTGCGCGAGTTCCATTAAATTGGTGAACTCTGCTTGCCGCTCAAGGCTTGCTTTTGATGGTTTATTGCTGAATGGCAAATGCGTGATCACCGCTTCGCCTGGTTGGGCGGGATTGCTGGAGACTGTGCCGAATAATCTCAACCACACCACACGCCCGTCCTGTAGGGTGATCTTGGCTTCGTGCTCATCGATCCATTCCCTTGCCGCGACATCCATGGTTAGACCATCGCAGTGAGACGTTCCGGTGTAAATCTGACCGCTTGCGCCAACAACTGGGAAACTGACCGTCTACGGGGGAAGGTAAATGGCTTTCTCTTGCAATAGCAATTGCAAGGCGACGATCTGCGACATTTTGATGAGGCAGCTCTCGTATTGCTGCCCCGCGTCATGCCGGAAGTGGGGGCGTATGGTTTTACCGACTGGCACCGTGGGGATCGGCTTTCCCGCATTGATCGCCTGCAGACGACCGCCACAGGATGGGCACACGCAGTCGCACTTCAAGCCGGTCTGCTCACGCTGGAGGCTTCCGATGTAAGTGGCCTTGCGATCCTGGCTCCTGACCGCCCACGCCATCAGCGTATGGTTACGTTCGATCCATCCTGCGGCTTGTTCTTGGTGTGTTTGCATATGTCTCTACAGCACTGGTCGTCTCACTCTTATCCACCTGCGGCCATTGTGCCGTTTCTAGGCAGTACCGCCCTCCCCCGAGCCTCTTCCATCTATTTGAAAGTAACCACGTCGTGATTATCCTTATAATCATGGCGTGATATAAATTAGTCTAAGTCGCCATTTCCCAGACATACGAGGTCGCGCTCATGGCAGTTTCCACCGCTTTTCCCTCTGCAGACCCGCTGTTTCACAGCCCAGTGCCCAAGCGCCGCGGCCGCCCCCCAGGGTCCAAGTCCAAGGTCATCAAGGACCCTCGCTCTTTAGGAGTGCACCATTTCGCCTTCGTGCGCTCCGCTTTGCTCGGATTGGATCTGCGCCAGTCTTTTGACCGCTACCTCGCCTGGGCGGATAGCACCACCGATCTGCGTTACGTCCAGAACCGCAAGGATGCCTTGCTCCAGCAGATCATCGAAGCTGGACGCAACCTTGACCTTGGACTGCCCAAACACGCGGGCCTGCATGCCTCCTTGGACGTACTGCGCAGCCAGGCAAAACCGGTCGCAGCCGTGCAGCTGCCAACTCTGGAGGAATGGGTGGAGCAAGAAGGCATGGACCCCAACATGTACTCGGAAGCCGAGCTGCTGGACGAATACAAGGCCGCCTTCGGACTAGACAATGCCGATGCTCTGGAGGCCGGCTCCCATCTCAAGGACCCTTCCGCCGAACAGGTGCGCGCCCTCAACCACCTGGAATCATTACTTGCCATCCAGCCCACAGCCGAAGACAAGCTGGAGCTCTGGTTCGCTCGCCCGGTGGTCAAACGCCTGCGCAATGTGGGACTGCTGCTTCTCAAAGACTTGGTGAACTTCATTAATGTCTATGGCTACCGCTGGCACGGGCGCATTGAAGGCTTTGGTGCATTGAGAGCAGGACAGGTGGTTTACTGGCTGCAACTCCAGCAAGAACAGCTGCGCATGGCTATCCAAGCCACGGCCCTCCAACCTAAATCCCTGACCGCCCTGCAGTCCCCCAAAGTTAACTCTTCAGGGTCCCCCTCCCCTGCCCTCCCCTCCCCTTCAGGCAGTACCTCCGGCACCCTCACCCTAATCGACCGCGAACTCCAGCGCATCGCGCTCACCCCCACCCTCACCGGAGAAATCGGTGTGTTTCGCAGCCACATGGCCAACACACTGGGCGCTGGCAATGATGGAGAAGCTATCGCCGCGTGGCTGAGTCGTTACAACGAGAAGCCCTCCACCCAGCGCAGCTATCGCAAAGAGATCGAGAGATTTGTCCTCTGGTGTGCCCAGGATCTGCGCAAACCTATCAGCTCCGTCACCGCCCCTGATTGCCAACGCTACCGGGAGTTTTTGAAAGCAGTCCCGGCGTCTTGGATCCACTCCCAGCCCGTCCTGCGATCCGAACCCCAGTGGCGCGCATTTAGAGGACAGCCCTCCCCTGCTTCGCAGAAGCAAGCATTGGTCATTCTGCAGACGCTGTTCACCGGACTGATGGATGCCGGCTACCTAGTAGCCAATCCCTTCCGGGCGCTGATGAAGTCGTTTGATCTACCTGTGTCTAAAGTGGACATCCGCCGCAGCTTTACCGAAGCAGAGTGGGCCTTTGTGCTGCAGAACTTAAGCACCCTACCCTCTTCTCCGGAGTCTCATCGTCTACGTTGCATTCTTGAGCTATTGGTTACGAGCGGCGTGCGTTTAGATGAATTAGCGAATGCGCGATACAAAGATCTTCGCCTTGAAAATCTTCCTGACCAGCCACCCACCTGGGTACTTACTGTCACAGGCAAGCGTAATAAGATCCGTGAAATCCCGCTGAAGGACTCCATAGTTGCGCTTATCTCCCAACACGCGAAAGAATTCTTAGCTGAGGACAAGCAACTGGTAGATGCGGGTGAACTTCCCCTGATCCGCACCTTGCACGCATCAGTACCGAAGTGGCACCAATCCAGCACAGGCGCTACACACGTGGCCGCCGTCTCGACGAAGCGTGGCTTACCACTATCGGCCTCCGGAATCTATGCAGTTCTCAAACGCTTCTTCAACAAGATCTCGTATCTCTGCCATGAGGCAGGTTTAGAACAAGCCAGATTCCTTAAAGCTTCTACCCACTGGATGCGACACACCTTTGTTCGACAGGCATTGGTTGATGGCGTTCCGATTGAAGTGGTGAGCGAACTGGCAGGACACGCCTCTATCGATACGACTTCCATTTACTCGACTCAGGAGTTAGCGAGAAAGATCGATGCGGTGAAGCTTATGAAGCGGCGAAGTGTTTAGATTTAAGTATCGGGCGGCTTTAAGGACCTACGCCCAATATGACGACAATACTTTCTCACTAGCTCCACTTGCTACAGCATTTAGCGAGTCACGATTATCTGAATGAATCATCAAGTAATCTTGAATCGACCCGGGTTTACTAGACACTTCCGAGCCGTTGGAAAGTAACCGGTCACTGTCCGGCGTTCTTGCGAACTGATTGCAGGTACCAAAGAATGCGCCCTGATCAACAAACAGGACGGGGTCGGATATGGAAGAGACGCAGAGCGTGCTCAGGCGTGCAGTGTTGAGTGAACAGACTTGGGCTGAGGTACTGGATCGTTTTGACCGCGCTGGATTGACGATAGATGAATTTTGCAGCCGCGAAGGCATCAGTCGCAGCAGCCTTGCTCGCCGACGCACGCTTAGGAATAAACAGAGGGGAATCGCGTCCCCGCTGCGAACGAACAAGGTAGCCCCCACCACCGTGCCGAAGGCGGCGTTCGTTGATCTGGGCGACCTTGCTGGAGTGCACGGCAGCGGCAATGGAGCCATGGAGTTACGCATCGAACTCGGCTCGGGCATGAGTTTGCATCTGGTACGCCGGTAATGTTCTTTCCCGAGGGCCGCATTCGCGTGTTCCTGTATGGCCAAGCTGCCGATATGCGCCAGTCCTACGACGGCTTGTACGCTCTGGCACGCCAGGGGTTTGAAGTGGATGTGCTGGCCGGACACATGTTTGTTTTCATCAACCGGCGGCAAACACAGATGAAGGTGCTGTACTTTGACCGCAGCGGCTGGTGCCTGTGGTGCAAGCGTTTGGAGAGCGGCAAGTTCTCCCGTAAAGGCGTTCAAGGCGGCAGTGGCGAGATCGACTGCACGGCGCTCAAACGTAACCGGTCACTGTCCGGCGTTATTGCCTACGTTACCAAACCGTGTAATGGTGAACGCAATGGATTCTCGGCGAAGTGCTGCTTCCATTGACGAGGCGTCAGTTCTGAAACTCTGGAGGCGGGGTGGTGGCCTACGCGTTGCAAGACATCAACCAGGTAGGTGTAGGGGTCAATGTCATGTAAACGGCATGTCACGATCAGGCTCTGCATGATGCCCGCGCGCTTGGCGCCCACCTCCGTCCAGCAGAATAACCAATTGCGCCTGCCCATTGGTATCGCGCGCAAGGCGCGTTCCAGATGGTTCGTATCCATGGCCACATCCGCATCGCCCAGAAACACCTGCAGTTGCGCGCGGCGCTCGCGTGCATAGGCCAATGCCTTGGTCAACGGATTGCTGGGCAGGAAGCCTTGCCGCTCGAACTGCAAATCCACCCATTCAAAGAAGTTCTGCACCAGCGGTTTGCTGTGGCTTAGACGGTGCTCTCGTTTGGCATCCCCGTAGAGGTCACGTTCACGAATGGCTTCTTCCTGGGCGTAAATCTCGCCAATTTGCTGCAGCGCCTGGCCAGCGGCCTGTGGCTCGGCCCCTAGAGCTTCAAAGAAGCCACGCCTGCAGTGCGCCCAGCATTGGGCATGCGTAATGCCGGTCTTGGCAGCGTAACGTGCATAGGCCTCATAGCCGTCAGTGAGCAACACGGCATCTGTGGCCCCTGGCAGCCCCAATGCCTGCTGTACGTGCTCGTGGCGGCGCGACTCGAAATAGGCAAAGCACACCTCATCGAGTTCGCCGTACACAGGCCAGAAGTAGGCCGCCTTCATCTTGCCGGGCCCACTGCGCCCGGCCTTGATGGGGGTCTCGTCCATTGCCTTGACCCGGCTGTTGCGGATCGACTCGAGCTGCGTGTCGTAAATCGGCTCCAGCAGGGAAATGGTCTTTTGCGCCAGTTGCGTCAGCCACGCCCGGCTGAGTTTGAAGCCCGCTTGGCTCAGGCGCTGGTGCTGCCGGTACAGCGGAATGTGCCAGGCAAACTTGTCAACAACAACGCCTGCGAGCAAGCTCACGTCAGCGCGGCTGCCCTCAATGATGCCTGTTGGCGCGCCCGCACAGTGCAGGGTTTGCGTGTCGTGGCGCTTGATGACAGAGCGCACATACTTCAGCACCACATAGGCACCGGGGCGCTGTGCCAAGCGGTGGCTGACCTTCTGGCTGACAACCTCGTACTGATCGGGCGAGAGGTCTTTGGTCTCGGGGTTGGCCAGCTCGATGGTGTGCACGGGCACCTTGGTTTCGTCAAAGAACGATGCGGGCGTGCCCTCGTCGGCAAAGTTGCTGCGGGGTTTGCGTCGCTGGTGTGCAGGGATGGTGTTGGAGTCGGAGTCGGCTTCGGGCGCATCAGTGGCAGGGAGGTCGCCCAGGAGTTGCCCCAGGTGCATTTGCTGCGCATCGGGCAAGGGTGCAAAGCGCTCGCTCTTCTTGCCAAAGAGTTGGCGTTTGAACCATTCGAGCTGCTGCTCCAGCGCGCTGATGCTGGCGGCCTGTGCTTGCAGTGTCTGCGCGATGCTCTGCGGCGACAGCCCCATGACCGTTTCGACGGTAAATGTGGGAGTGCTGGTATTGGGCATCGACATGGGCCTTATCTTGCGGCCTTTAGGGACAAAGCAAAAGAGTGCTTCTCCGGATTGAAAATGGGCACATCGTCACCTCCGCGCAGGGTGTTGGTAGCGTTTGTGGCGTCGGCGCACTTCGATGCCTTCGAGCATCAGTTTGAGCGCCGTGCAGTCGATCTCGCCACTGCCGCCTTGAACGCCTTTACGGGAGAACTTGCCGCTCTCCAAACGCTTGCACCACAGGCACCAGCCGCTGCGGTCAAAGTACAGCACCTTCATCTGTGTTTGCCGCCGGTTGATGAAAACAAACATGTGTCCGGCCAGCACATCCACTTCAAACCCCTGGCGTGCCAGAGCGTACAAGCCGTCGTAGGACTGGCGCATATCGGCAGCTTGGCCATACAGGAACACGCGAATGCGGCCCTCGGGAAAGAACATTACCGGCGTACCAGATGCAAACTCATGCCCGAGCCGAGTTCGATGCGTAACTCCATGGCTCCATTGCCGCTGCCGTGCACTCCAGCAAGGTCGCCCAGATCAACGAACGCCGCCTTCGGCACGGTGGTGGGGGCTACCTTGTTCGTTCGCAGCGGGGACGCGATTCCCCTCTGTTTATTCCTAAGCGTGCGTCGGCGAGCAAGGCTGCTGCGACTGATGCCTTCGCGGCTGCAAAATTCATCTATCGTCAATCCAGCGCGGTCAAAACGATCCAGTACCTCAGCCCAAGTCTGTTCACTCAACACTGCACGCCTGAGCACGCTCTGCGTCTCTTCCATATCCGACCCCGTCCTGTTTGTTGATCAGGGCGCATTCTTTGGTACCTGCAATCAGTTCGCAAGAACGCCGGACAGTGACCGGTTACGGCGCACTTGGCGTTGTCGATGATCACGCGCTCGGGCACACCGCCAAACCACTCAAAGGCACGGCGGTGGCAGCCCAGCCATGTGGCCACCGTTTGGTCCCAGACGAATTCCACATACTGATGGCGGCTGTGACACAAGGTCATAACAAAGGCCCAGGTGCGCCTACGCTGTCCATCCGGATGCACCAAAAATGGCCCCGCGCCAAAGTCAACCTGAGCGGCTTCGCCGGGCTTGAAGCTCAGTCTCACAGTGAGATCGGTACGCGGCTGTGCCTTGGCAATGTCACGCATGATGCGATAGACAGAGGAGTAGCTGCCGCAGAACTGGTGCTCGCGCACCAACGCGGCATGAATGGCTACGCCCTCAACCCCGGCAGCCATCCAGCGCGCCACTTGTTCGCGCCATGGGTGGGCTTTGGAGACCGTGCTGGATGGGCGCTTGGCCGCTGCGCACAGACTCAGGGCAATAACTTCGGGTTCGGGCAGCGGCAGCTCAGCCTCCAACCAGCCCAAGCTGCGGGCGTGTTCGCGAAAGCTCGCCACCTTGACCCGGCCCATAAGGCCCAGACGCGCGATCTCGCGATCGCCGTCACCGGCGCGTAGTCTGATTAAAACGTTTCTGTATTCATGCATCTCGATCTTTCTGCGACCCATCCGTTACTCCTGAACAAAAAATTCAGAAGGTAACGACAGTTACGTCGCGTTCGAGATGCCCGTCCAATCCCCCGGCTGGCTCCTATATGACGAAAACCAAATGGCCTATATGTGCCGAAAACGCTCTGGCTCGTTTATGCCGAAAACGGGGTGGCTCCTATGTGCCGAAAACCAATTGGCCTGTATGTGGTGAAAAGTGACAGGGTGTACATCCATCACCGCGCACATCCTGCGCACGCTATGGGTGCGTTCGTGACGCTGGATAAACGCGTACCTTACCCGGATAGCTTGGCAAAGTACGCGGCTTTTTTTAAGATGTCGCGCTCCTCGCTCACCCGCTTGAGCTCGGCCTTGAGTCTGCGCAGTTCCTCCGTTTGGGACAACTGCTCCTTGTGCTGACCAGGAGGCAATTGCTGCTCTTTGATCCACTTGTACAGACTGTGCTGACTAACACCCAATCGGGCGGACACCTCGGCTACTGAATGGCCGCGCTGCGTGATCTGCTTGACCGCTTCGATCTTGAATTCTTCGGGAAATCTCTTCTGACTCATATCACCTCCTATTAGGCCTCACGTTTGAGGCTCAGAGGTGTCTACATATTCCGGGGCGATTCAAGGATTCGACGGCCACGACCCTATCCTGCCTTAAAGCATATTGGCTGTTGTGCAACCCGTGGTATGCAGCAAGTCGTTCACTTCATAAGTAACAGCCGCACTTGTGCGGAGAACCTGGCAATTGAAGAATTGCTGTCAGGATCACACGACAGCATCGCCTGATGAACCACCGCTCTCGAGTTGCCAGTCTAAGCCGATCTGGTTGGGCTTCACCGCGCAACAAAGTTTGTGGCGTCAACGACAGGACGTAGCTTCCGGCCCCGAGTTGTTGGCGAGAGTTGCTACATTTCTGACCGGTTAGCACAGCCTCCCCAGCAGCAACCTTGAAGGCGTTCAGCAACAAAGTTAAAGCCACCTGTCGCAGTGAAACCAAATCGATGCTTGGCGCCCACTTCGATGAGTCTAAGGCGTGCTGAATCTCTATGCGCAATGCAAATAGGCCGCTGTGCCAAATCGCGATCCATCTGGATACCTCACGCTCTCGCTGATTACAGACTGGCTTGAGTTAGATGTCTAGGATTTTCTCATTTAGTATTTTGAGAGCGCTCAGACTCCATTCACTTCATACGTTGAAGGAGACCCTTCTCGAGGGATGCTGGATATCTATTGCGCCGGGAACCTTGGCACCTGGAATATGTTCATACTAGGCTTAAAGATGAGGTCAAACGGGGATCTCTCCGGAAGTTTCGCATACGCTTTCAATGGCGAAACGGATTGCATCATGGATTCGATGCTTGACGCCAATGATAAGTACGCCAAGTTACGCGGCTTGGACAACTTCCGGAACTACCTCAATGCGACGCAGTTGGATACGTCAAAGCGTGTTGTTGACGGGTACGTCATCAGTGATAGTGGCAAGCTTGCTGTGCATCCTGACGGATATGACTTGTCGATTTGTCGGCGCCTTCTGGCTTACCTGCTTATGTCCGATGAGATGGATCGCAAACTTGCAGTGTTTCGTGAAGCAGACACCACCATCGGCAAGTCACCATGTAGTGCGGACAACTTACACAAGTCAGCACCTCAGTTTGTGCATGCAAACGAACACGCTGCAATCCCAATTGACTCCATATGGAGCTTGCACCTCTTTGCAAACGGTGGATTTCGACCCCTACATGTTTGGTACTAAATCAAGCAATTGGGTTTCCACTACATGATTTCAACCATTAAGAATGTGCCTAAAGCTGAGGGGATGGTGAGGTGCGATAGTCTGAATTCGCACATTTGACAAGGATGTACCTATAGCCGGCCTGCGTTCATCTGCAGCAGAAAGGTGGAATTGGCATCGCTCGCCTGATCGGCTGATTGCCCACATGAAAATTGATGGTAAGCGAATCGCGTAGCCTGAAGAAGGTAAGTCCTTTTAGGTCAACTTAGGGATGGCGGCACTAATTGACCGCTACTGCAACACAAACTTCAGCGTGATGCCTCATGACGAGGCTCCTTTCGAAATATGGAATTGTGATCATCCCGAGCTCGATGATTGGTAACTACCAGCAAATGACTCCACACACTCATTACTTCACGCGCTTGTGCGAAAAGCTGGACCCCGCGCCTGCTAGGCTTGATGAATACCGGCTCGATGACTGATTCAATAACGCAAAACATACGGGACTGATTGGGGATCTGAACTGGTTGACGGCATGAGGCCTTCACTGATTTCACTGCATAGAAACCCACACCCAATCTCGAATGGCTACAGGACCACCTTCACAACCCAACTTTCTCTAGAGAAAGTTTTCACCACTTCACGCATCGAATCACGGGCAAGAAGACTTTCCCCAGAGAAAGTTTTGCCCATGCCGCAAGTAGCAATAAGACCAAAAAAGCAAAGGGCTTTTGCGCTCTAGAGCTTGAGACCAAGAGATCAGTCCGGAATATGCAACTCCAGAAACCAACAAACTGAAATCCTCTATCCGGCAAAACCAACTTCCAATCTTTCTCCAGAGAAACATCCAGCGCCATGACCGGATGCTCGCCCTTAAAAAATGAACCTGCGCCACTCTCCACACCCAAGCGAAAGGCGGGCGAACTTTCTCCAGGGAAGTATTGGAACCAAAGGCACACTCCCCAAAAAATTGCTCAGCAAACCCCCGACTTATTCTCAATACCTCAGGAAGGAAGCAAATTCACTTTTACGAATACTTTACAAATCGGATGCCATAGATGTTCAAGGCACGGTCTTGCCCTAAATATTTCCCTCGAGAAACTTTGATTACAAGGGCTTGGAAGCCCTGGAGCGATCTAACTTTCTCCAGCGAAATTTCTCGGTGACCGGATAACTGCAAGCCCGAGAACATTGGACGCAGCTGTGACAACCAATATCGACTGATCCAGCAAGCCACACTGGGCAGTGAACAGCAAGTAAATTGCAGCCGTCTAATGCTTTCAGCTATTGACAATACTTAGTCAAATCTTTATTATTCCTGTCAATCTTAATTAAATACTAATGCGGCGTGACCCGCATTTCATCAAAAGGAGTGCAATTCGATGATCTTGATGGTCGGACACGAAAAAGGCGGCGTCGGCAAAAGCACGATTGCCATCACATTGGCCCATCTCATTGCTCAGGTCACAAAATCAAAAGTGGCTTTGGTCGATACAGATGAGTCCAACAACACATGTATGTGGGGCCAGTTGCGGTCCAGCATGGGACTGACCAGCGATGTCACGATCATGAATCAGGCCATCGACCCAACCGCGAACATCCCCAACCTCGCCAAGGTGTATGACATCGTGGTGGTTGATGTGGGCGCCGGTGACTACAAGCGCCTGATTGAGATGGCTCGTATCGTTGACCTGTGGATCGCCCCGACTGGGCCAAGCCAGAAAGAGGCTGACTCAAATATCAACTTGATCGAAGCCTTCGCAAGCGCTAACCATAAGCACAAAAACGGCAAGATTCCCCTCACGTTCGTCTACAACCGCGCACCCGCAAGTAGCAACTCCACCGAAGCACAGGAAGCCATTGATGCCTTGCGTCAGTACGCACCTGAAGTGGCTGTGATGAACTCCGTGCTGTGCGAGCGAAAAATCTACCGTGACGCTGACAAGTTGGGCCGAACCATCATGGAAATGGCACCAGCTCAACGACGCAAAGCAGAGGCTGAGTTCGTGGCGTTTTTCAACGAAGCATTCAGCATTTACGACAAGTTCCAGAAGGAGGCCAAGAATGGCAAATAAACCAAAAGGGCCTGTGATGCCCCCACGCCGTCCAAGCGCAGTAGTTATCCCGGCAATCGTTGTACCGACCATTGGGCGCAGCACCGACCATGAGCAGATGGAACGCGCCTTGAGCACATTGCCTGTAGCAACTACCGCCACGACACCGCCTCAAGCTATGCCGGGTGAACGGGCGCTAGGCTTCCAAGCCGCAAAGCTCGCCTTGGAGGGTGAGGATTTCGTCATCGGTCAGAACTACATCATTCCGCACCAGCGCATCATTCGCAGCAAGAACAACGCTCGGATTTACTACACGGCAGCGGATCTGGAAGAAACGACTGAGAGCCTGATCCAGAACAAGCAATTGCAGCCTGCGCTTGGGTACGTCAAAGACGGGAAGGTCGTTTTGACAGATGGCGGTAAGCGCCTGCAGGCCTCGGCCATGGCTGGCATTTACACGCTGGAAGTGAAGATCATTGCAGAGCCAGAAACAGAAGCGGAAGAGTACGAGCAGTCACGCTTGATCAACCTGCATCGCAGCGCTCAAAGTGGCATTGATGACGCCTTCAAGTGGAAAGAATTGCTCGATCGCGGCGTCTATCGGACGCAGGAAGAACTGGCAACACGGTTGGGCGTGAAGCCACCACAGGTATCGAAAATACTGGGCATTACCCGCATCCCAGAACGGCTGATCAAGACGATGGTGGAGCATCCGTCTACAAGTGGATGGGCCATGGCGTATGCGGTCAGCCAAATCTTCGAAGCCAAAGTGGTTCAAGAGCGTGGAGCCGAAGAGTGCGAAAAGATCGCTGAAGAGATCGTGGATATGGCCACCAAGGGCGACCTGAGCCGTAGCCAGGTCGAGGCCTTGATCAAAAAGCGCATGGATGGCCCAAAAACCCGTCTACAGCCTCTCACAAACGCGATCAACTACGGCGGCATTGCGGGCACGTTGAAAGTGTTTCCACAGCGCGGCCAGCTCGATCTGTCGTTCACCGGCCTGGCACCGGAGAAGGTCACCGAGTTGGAAGAACTGATCAAGAAAGCGCTGAGCGAGCAAAAGGCGAACTGAGGGTTTAACGCCCCTATCCAAAAGGCCACCCTCGGGTGGCTTTTTTTCATCTGGAAACAATCAGCTCCAGAGTGGAAAACGTGCTGTACCGCTAATACGGATCTTGAGCACTTGAAGTTCCTGTCTGGGTGAGAACGCTAATGGATATAAGCACTCCAGCTGGTGTCGTGTTGCTCCGCTAATACTGTTAATCAGCACACCCCGACGTCTCGCGGTCACAAGACTGAGTGAAAAAGGCACAAACGTGTTGTTCCGCTAATAGATCCGGACCGATTTCTAATCACCATACGCACACGAAACTCGCCTTGTTGTGACGTTTACGCTCAAGAACGTGCTGTACCGCTAATACTTTTGCCCTTTATTCAGCCCATCACACGAGGCGCGAAGCAAAGCTGACGGCGTTGGATGCCAAAACGTGTTGTTCCGCTAATAGTAGTGGCCTGAATCAGGGCCTGACCCCATAGCTGGCGTGCTGTTCCGCTAATACTTCGACGCCGCGGATGGGCAGAGTGGGAGTCCTGAACCCCCATGGATAGGCGCCTCCAAGGAAAAACGTGTTGTTCCGCTAATAAATCATGAGTACAACGTCCACAGCTACCCAGAGTGTCATGGTTCAACGCATTGAAACGGTGTCATAGCTCGGGAAGGAGATATGCAGTGCCCCCAAGTATTAGCGGACGAACACGATTTTGCACACTCTCAGGAATTAGCCATTACAAATAAACAGCTTTAGCGATAGCGACCACTAACTTCAATGCAAAAAGTAACTTATCATCATCTGAATCCAAGGGAAAGCATGACTAGCGGCCCGTAGATCAAGATCGTGTTGTTCCGCTAATAGTCTGCGCCATAGCGATCTCAAGGCAAACCGACTGGAAGGCCTACGAATAAAGGGCTTACACGATAAGCCGTGTTGTTCCGCTAATAGACCGTACTGGTTAAAAGTCACTTTCAGATGCAAGAACACATCAAAAGTCAGGACGCAGAGAGATTAAGCACTTGTATTAGCGGACGAACACGATTTAAGAAACGAATTCAAAAAACACATTTATGGAAGAGCTTTCCCAAGAGGGTAAGCACTAACATATAAAAGAGACAGTCCCACTCTATCGTGTTGCAGCGCTAATAGTTTGTTCATTCACCACGTGCAGCGGGATGAGTGCGGCCAGGATCCAAACAAAGTGCGTTTTAGATAGAGAGAAATGGAGGACCAATCAGTCGTGTTGTACCGCTAATAGAAATAAGTCGCTGAAAGAGCCGGCGATGGGATGCCAAATTTCGGTGAAGAGCAGGGTGTGATTAAAAAACAATCAAACTATTAGCGGTACAACACGATAGCGCCAACCGACATCGGTAAGTCCTTTGCTGACGATGCCTGTACAATGAGCAAGCGCTAACTTAACAGAAGGAAATAGGGCGGAAGCGTGTTGCTCCGCTAATGATTTAATGAGCTAGCTGTGGATAAGTGGGGGGCGACTATTAGCGGTGTGTCATTCCGCTAATAGCGCTGTGCTGTTCCGCTAATAGCGATACGACGCTTAGCTAATAGCGGATCAACACTCAAAACCTCTTGAAATCCGCATGAATAGGGCGTTTGCAACCTCCTAAGTCTTCTTAAAGTCTTTCTTAAAGTCTTTGCGATGCCCCTCCGATGAGGTTATTGATCCCAAACAGCCACTTTATAAATTTTCAAAGCCAAAGAAAAAACGTGCTGCTCCGCTAATACTGCCGCTTGACGCATAAGGTTTTGATGCATCTAATCCACAGACGTAACAAATCCGGATGCCATGCGAGCCCTAGCAGATCTACTTCCCGAAGACACGATGCAAGCACATATTGCAAGGGCTGTTAATGCATCTGGAAAAAAGGAAGCGACAAAATCAGCACTGAAACCAGCAACCAAGCCCCGTTCAGTTGCTGAGATCTCGGATAAAAGCAAAGACTTTTTAGCGAAACGGGTTGAGAAAGCCAAAAAAGCATTGGAGGCTGAGACTGCAGAGGAAGTGGTTGTCCGAAGGGTTCCAAGCAGTGCGAGTATCGAGCAACGAGTATTGCAAGCCGTTCTGCCGTTGTGGGACGATGAAAATAGAGCTGTACCAAACCATTTCATCCGCTCGGGGCTATTCACCGTGAACAGCGGTCTTCAGCGCGAGTTCATACCTGACCTAAAAATTGCCTCGCTCTCCAATCTGGACGTACTCTATCGAGGCGAAGAGCTTCATCAGTCAGACCTCACCGTCTGGATGGCATTGATAAACTTGGCTCGAAACAAGCCCTTATCCGAAGGCATTTTCTTCACCGGATATCAGATCGTCACCGACTGCGGCTGGCGTCTGCATTCCGATAGCTACAAGAAAGTCAAAGACGCAATCAAACGATTGAAAGTGACAGCGATATCTATCTCGGCCAAAGGCAATGAGTCAGCCTATACCGGATCGTTGATTCGTGACTATGCGTTCACCGATGCCAATTCAGAAGATGGCGATACAAAGTGGATGGTTCGATTTGAGCCGCGCATATCCGCATTGTTTATGGAAGACACTACGACCTTTCTGCAATGGGAAGAGCGTAAGCGGATCGGACCCCGCGCCAAGCTCGCACAGTGGTTGCACGCCTTCTACTTCTCCCACCGGGGCGACCCACTTCCAAACGCTGTTTCTCGTCTGCACGAGCTGTGCAGATCTAAAGATTCATTGAGTAGCTTCCGACGCAACCTCAAGACCGCATTGATGCACCTCCAGGAGCGCGACTTGCTGGAATCCTTCACGGTCGTGAACGACATGGTTCGAGTAACAAAGTATTCCAAGCCACGCCTTGCGGCGGTAAAGAAGCCTCGTATAACAACGAAGAAAAAAGTAACGTAGTAAATCGCTCAACGTCTCAGTACGGCCTTCCTTGTGTATTCAGGCGACGATGAACGGCGATTCCGGTCAATATGAACGCAGCGGCAGTGAGGGACTGATATTGCGCTCTATTATTTTAGGCCGAGGTGGTTTTTCGGCAGAGTGACTCCTTGTCAGGTTGGTTGATTGGGGCTTTTCTTAATCAACCCGCCGCGGACTCAGCGTTGGCGGTTTTGCCTTTTCCGGGTGCAGGTTTCTTTCGCAACGACTCACCCGTGATCGTGAAGCGATGATGGTTCTCCATTAACCGGTCCAGCATCGCATCGGCCACTGTCGGGTCACCAATCCACTCGTGCCAATGCTCAATGGGCAACTGACTGGTAATGATCGTGGCCCGACTTGATGTCCTGTCATCAATGATCTCCAGCAAGTCCGCCCGGCTCTGGCTGTCCAGCGCCGTCATGCCCCAGTCATCGAGCAGCAGGACATCGGTTTTGCGGATCTGATCGAGCCACTTGCCAAACGTGCCGTTGGCATGGCGGATACGCAATTCCTCCCCCAGTCGTGGCACCCGCTGGTAGTGGGCACTGAAGCCCCGCCGGCACGCATGTTGGGCCAACGCACATGCCAGCCAGGATTTACCCGCCCCGGTCGGCCCCGTAATCAGCGTAATAGCTCGGCGAATACCGTTCTTGCGCAGACCTGAGCTGGTGGGCAGTATGGGCAGCAGTTGCACTCCATTGGAGGTGTGCACTTAACTGGCCAGAGTGCACACCATGCAAGAGTTGAATTTGTCCCCGGTCATTACTACAAAGCGCAGGCACAGTGCTGCCTTCAAGCGCAAGATTCTTGAGCTGGTCGAGCAACCTGGCGCGTCGGTGGCCGCAGTGGCGCTGGAGCATGGCGTCAATGCCAACTTGGTATTCAAGTGGCGCAAGGCCAAACTTGATCGCAGGCGTCCTCCGCGGGCGATGCATCTACCAGTGCTGCTGCCGGTGTCCGTTGATCCTCAAGAATCGCCTTTAACGGTGCCGACACCTGAGCCCGAAAGATCTGCGCGTAAAGAGGGTGTCATTGAGGTCGAAATTGGTGGTGCCCGCGTGCTGTTGCGTGGCTGCGTTGATCCGGTCAATGTGCGCAGCGTCCTGTTGGCACTTCGGGATTGCGCATGATTGGCTTGCCCGCGGGAACGCGGATTTGGCTGGCTGCAGGCCTCACCGACATGCGTCGTGGCTTTGATGGTCTGGCCGCCCTTGCGCAAGGCGCCCTGGAACAAGATCCTTTTAGCGGCCATGTCTTTGTGTTCCGGGGGCGGCGCGGTGACCTCGTGAAGTTACTCTGGTGGGATGGACAGGGCTTGTGCCTGTTTGCCAAGCGGCTGGAAAAAGGCCGCTTCATATGGCCACAGGCGTTGAGTGGCTCAGTGGTGCTGACACCGGCACAACTGTCCATGCTGCTCGAAGGAATTGACTGGCGAATGCCGGTTCGCACGACCCAACCGACGCTCGCAATGTAGGCGGTTTTTACTGCACAAATGGGGTAATCGGTTGACAGTGAAAGTCCTCTGTTGCGTTGAGGATTTCGCTGGCAAAGTGGTGTCCCATGAGTTCAGACACGCAGCTGCAAACCATCGAGAGCCTCAAGCAGCGTGACCTGGAAATACGGGCTTTGCGTCTGGCCAATGAGAAGATGAAAGTGGAACTCACCCACCTCAGGCGCATGCGGTACGGGCGCTCCAGCGAGAAAATGGATGCAGCCCAATCCCAACTCGAACTGTTGAGCGCAGCCCTCGCACCAGTGGTTCCGGTTATCGCCCTGAGTGAAGACACAAATGGTGATGCGACTGGCAGCAATGTTGCTGACCTTGATGGTGAGCGCAAGAAGCGCCGTACGAAATCCGCAAAGCCAGCACAGCCTGGATTGCCTGAGCATCTTCCACGCGAAGACGTGGTCCACAGCGCATGCGCCGCTGATTGCAAATGCGGTGCATGTGGAACGGGCCTGCAGCAAATTGGACAGGACGTCTCTGAGGTGCTGGACTATGAACCCGGCAGCTTCAAAGTCATTCGCCACATCCGCCCGAAGTTTGCCTGCACCCAATGCCACACGGTGACCCAGGCGGCAGCACCAGCCCGTCCGATTGATCGTTGCATGGCCGGCGCCGGTTTGATTGCCCATGTGATGGTCAGCAAATACGCCGACCACTGCCCCCTGTACCGGCAAAGCCAGATTAGTGCGCGCGAAGACGTTATCCTGTCGCCTTCCACCCTGTGTGGTTGGGTGGGCAACGGTGCGGCACTGATCACGCCCCTGGCTCAGGCTCTAGGGCGTTATGTGCTGAAAGGCTACAAGGTCCACAGCGATGACACCCCGACACGGGCACTAGGCGCAGGCAAAGGGCGGGCTCACCTGGCAGGCTCTGGACGTATGTCCGGGATGATCGTGACTGGGGAGACGATGCGCATCCAGCTGTATGGTTCCAATACTCAGAAGACCGTCGAGGCGAACACCCCAGGCAGCACCTCAAGGGGTTTCGCGGTGTGCTGCAGGTAGATGCGTACGCCGGGTACAACTCGCTCTTTAACGATGGGCGCGTGATTGAAGCTGCATGCTGGGCGCACGCGAGGCGGAAATACTTCGAAGTCCATAAACAACAGGAGCTTTTACCCGGCACCTTGGCGCACCAGGCATTGCAACGCATTGCCAGAATCTATACGGTGGAGTCTGACATCCGAGGACAGAGCGCGGAGCTGCGAAGAAGTCAAAGGCAGCTGAGAACGCGTCCGGTGCTGGAGGAAATGCACGAGTGGCTGCAGGCAGCACTCGGTCTTATCTCGGCCAAATCACCCATGGCGCAAGCAATCGGCTACAGCCTGAGCAACTGGCGGGCGTTGATGCGATTCCTTGATGATGGCCGCATCGAGGCGGACAACAACATCGCAGAGCGGTCCCTTAGAGGCTGCGCTCTTGGCCGCAAAAACTATTTGCACTTTGGTTCTGATGGCGGTGGCCATACGGCCGCAGTGATCTACTCGCTGATTGGCACGGCAAAGTTGAACGGAATCAACCCGCAAGCCTACTTGCGCTATGTGCTGGAGCGCATTGCCGCCCATCCGATCAACCGGATCGATGAGCTACTGCCCTGGGCGGTGTCCAAGCACCTCGGGCGCAGTGTGGTCGAACCCATGCCTTTGGTGGCCTGAGAGAAATTCTGGCGTTGCCGGTGAAGCGCCACGAATGCGAGAATCAATCGCATGACTGCACAGCTTTTTAAACTCCCTGCAAAGTCCCGTTCCCGGTCCACGAAGTCCTACCAACTCCGGGTGGAACTCAAAGGCGTAAAGCCTGCCGTGTGGCGACGTATCGCCGTTCCCAGCACCATCAAGCTCTCCAGGCTGCATCACATCCTGTTGGCGGTGATGGGCTGGCAGGGTGGGCACCTGCATGAATTCAACTTCGTTGACGCGATTTATGGTGATGCAGACGAGGAACTGGAATCCGGCGTGGAGGATGAGTCCCGCGTATCCCTGGTGAAAGCCCTGGCAGGTTCAGCTTCATTCACCTGGGTCTATGACTATGGCGACTTCTGGGCCCATAAGGTCAAACTGGAGCGCATCGTGGATCTGGGTGTGCCACTGGAAACGGCAATGTGCATCACCGGTGCAAACGCCTGCCCACCAGAGGACATTGGCGGTGCACCAGGCTATGAAGAATTCCTGGAAGCCATCCGTGACCCACAGCACCCGGAACACCAGTCCATGATGGATCACTGTGGTGGGAAATTCGATCCCCGTGAGTTTGACCCGATGCAAGCTCAGGAACGCCTGGACGTCATCAGCATCTGATTGCCGGCGCCGTCAAGTACGGTAGTCACCGAGCTATTACTAATCAGCACAGCATGTCCGCTTTGCACCCACCCGCCCAGGGCCAGACTCATCACTGCACTGCGTTGAATGCCGCGCCCGGCGCGGCTGTCAATGTCTTCGATAGCCGCTTGCGGATACTTCAGCCTAGCCTGTTTCAACAGGCGGGTTTGGCGCTTGTCATTGCGCCAGTGCACCTCCCTGTCTACCAATAGCGCCAACCGCTCTTCAAAGCTCATGGCCGCCACGCCTGCTTGACTGAGCTGCTCCTGCAGCCCCGTGGCCAAGCCCTCCAGCCTCAATTCACGCAGTTGGGCCAATGTCGTATTCATCATCATGGGGTTCTCTCCATTCGTCTCTATTGGTAATAGCCAGGCCCGCGCACGTGAGCATGTGCCGGGCTGCTCCACTCGGGGGCCTCGGTCTTAAGCAACTGATCCCCGCGGTTGACCAGGATGTCGCGGATATGGCTGTATTTGCAGGTGCCCAACTGCAGCGCCATCAAGCTCGCCGCTTCCAGCCTGGCATGGCCGTATCGGCGCCCCAGGGAGAGCAAACCCAAGCAGGCCCGGTAGGCATGTTCAGGGTGGCGCTGGCGCTCCAGCGTCTGGCCCACCAGTGCATGTGGAACGCTATAGCGGTGTAACCGGTCACTGTCCGGCGTTATTGCCTACGTTACCAAACCGTGTAATGGTGAACGCAATGGATTCTCGGCGAAGTGCTGCTTCCATTGACGAGGCGTCAGTTCTGAAACTCTGGAGGCGGGGTGGTGGCCTACGCGTTGCAAGACATCAACCAGGTAGGTGTAGGGGTCAATGTCATGTAAACGGCATGTCACGATCAGGCTCTGCATGATGCCCGCGCGCTTGGCGCCCACCTCCGTCCAGCAGAATAACCAATTGCGCCTGCCCATTGGTATCGCGCGCAAGGCGCGTTCCAGATGGTTCGTATCCATGGCCACATCCGCATCGCCCAGAAACACCTGCAGTTGCGCGCGGCGCTCGCGTGCATAGGCCAATGCCTTGGTCAACGGATTGCTGGGCAGGAAGCCTTGCCGCTCGAACTGCAAATCCACCCATTCAAAGAAGTTCTGCACCAGCGGTTTGCTGTGGCTTAGACGGTGCTCTCGTTTGGCATCCCCGTAGAGGTCACGTTCACGAATGGCTTCTTCCTGGGCGTAAATCTCGCCAATTTGCTGCAGCGCCTGGCCAGCGGCCTGTGGCTCGGCCCCTAGAGCTTCAAAGAAGCCACGCCTGCAGTGCGCCCAGCATTGGGCATGCGTAATGCCGGTCTTGGCAGCGTAACGTGCATAGGCCTCATAGCCGTCAGTGAGCAACACGGCATCTGTGGCCCCTGGCAGCCCCAATGCCTGCTGTACGTGCTCGTGGCGGCGCGACTCGAAATAGGCAAAGCACACCTCATCGAGTTCGCCGTACACAGGCCAGAAGTAGGCCGCCTTCATCTTGCCGGGCCCACTGCGCCCGGCCTTGATGGGGGTCTCGTCCATTGCCTTGACCCGGCTGTTGCGGATCGACTCGAGCTGCGTGTCGTAAATCGGCTCCAGCAGGGAAATGGTCTTTTGCGCCAGTTGCGTCAGCCACGCCCGGCTGAGTTTGAAGCCCGCTTGGCTCAGGCGCTGGTGCTGCCGGTACAGCGGAATGTGCCAGGCAAACTTGTCAACAACAACGCCTGCGAGCAAGCTCACGTCAGCGCGGCTGCCCTCAATGATGCCTGTTGGCGCGCCCGCACAGTGCAGGGTTTGCGTGTCGTGGCGCTTGATGACAGAGCGCACATACTTCAGCACCACATAGGCACCGGGGCGCTGTGCCAAGCGGTGGCTGACCTTCTGGCTGACAACCTCGTACTGATCGGGCGAGAGGTCTTTGGTCTCGGGGTTGGCCAGCTCGATGGTGTGCACGGGCACCTTGGTTTCGTCAAAGAACGATGCGGGCGTGCCCTCGTCGGCAAAGTTGCTGCGGGGTTTGCGTCGCTGGTGTGCAGGGATGGTGTTGGAGTCGGAGTCGGCTTCGGGCGCATCAGTGGCAGGGAGGTCGCCCAGGAGTTGCCCCAGGTGCATTTGCTGCGCATCGGGCAAGGGTGCAAAGCGCTCGCTCTTCTTGCCAAAGAGTTGGCGTTTGAACCATTCGAGCTGCTGCTCCAGCGCGCTGATGCTGGCGGCCTGTGCTTGCAGTGTCTGCGCGATGCTCTGCGGCGACAGCCCCATGACCGTTTCGACGGTAAATGTGGGAGTGCTGGTATTGGGCATCGACATGGGCCTTATCTTGCGGCCTTTAGGGACAAAGCAAAAGAGTGCTTCTCCGGATTGAAAATGGGCACATCGTCACCTCCGCGCAGGGTGTTGGTAGCGTTTGTGGCGTCGGCGCACTTCGATGCCTTCGAGCATCAGTTTGAGCGCCGTGCAGTCGATCTCGCCACTGCCGCCTTGAACGCCTTTACGGGAGAACTTGCCGCTCTCCAAACGCTTGCACCACAGGCACCAGCCGCTGCGGTCAAAGTACAGCACCTTCATCTGTGTTTGCCGCCGGTTGATGAAAACAAACATGTGTCCGGCCAGCACATCCACTTCAAACCCCTGGCGTGCCAGAGCGTACAAGCCGTCGTAGGACTGGCGCATATCGGCAGCTTGGCCATACAGGAACACGCGAATGCGGCCCTCGGGAAAGAACATTACCGGCGTACCAGATGCAAACTCATGCCCGAGCCGAGTTCGATGCGTAACTCCATGGCTCCATTGCCGCTGCCGTGCACTCCAGCAAGGTCGCCCAGATCAACGAACGCCGCCTTCGGCACGGTGGTGGGGGCTACCTTGTTCGTTCGCAGCGGGGACGCGATTCCCCTCTGTTTATTCCTAAGCGTGCGTCGGCGAGCAAGGCTGCTGCGACTGATGCCTTCGCGGCTGCAAAATTCATCTATCGTCAATCCAGCGCGGTCAAAACGATCCAGTACCTCAGCCCAAGTCTGTTCACTCAACACTGCACGCCTGAGCACGCTCTGCGTCTCTTCCATATCCGACCCCGTCCTGTTTGTTGATCAGGGCGCATTCTTTGGTACCTGCAATCAGTTCGCAAGAACGCCGGACAGTGACCGGTTACGAGGCAATGGCCCGTTGGCATGGTGTCACTTTTCACCACATACAGGCCAATTGGTTTTCGGCACATAGGAGCCAGAGCGTTTTCGGCACATATAGGCCATTTGGTTTTCGTCATATAGGAGCCAGCCGGGGGATTGGACGGGCATCTCGAACGCGACGTAACTGTCGTTACCTTCTGAATTTTTTGTTCAGGAGTAACGGATGGGTCGCAGAAAGATCGAGATGCATGAATACAGAAACGTTTTAATCAGACTACGCGCCGGTGACGGCGATCGCGAGATCGCGCGTCTGGGCCTTATGGGCCGGGTCAAGGTGGCGAGCTTTCGCGAACACGCCCGCAGCTTGGGCTGGTTGGAGGCTGAGCTGCCGCTGCCCGAACCCGAAGTTATTGCCCTGAGTCTGTGCGCAGCGGCCAAGCGCCCATCCAGCACGGTCTCCAAAGCCCACCCATGGCGCGAACAAGTGGCGCGCTGGATGGCTGCCGGGGTTGAGGGCGTAGCCATTCATGCCGCGTTGGTGCGCGAGCACCAGTTCTGCGGCAGCTACTCCTCTGTCTATCGCATCATGCGTGACATTGCCAAGGCACAGCCGCGTACCGATCTCACTGTGAGACTGAGCTTCAAGCCCGGCGAAGCCGCTCAGGTTGACTTTGGCGCGGGGCCATTTTTGGTGCATCCGGATGGACAGCGTAGGCGCACCTGGGCCTTTGTTATGACCTTGTGTCACAGCCGCCATCAGTATGTGGAATTCGTCTGGGACCAAACGGTGGCCACATGGCTGGGCTGCCACCGCCGTGCCTTTGAGTGGTTTGGCGGTGTGCCCGAGCGCGTGATCATCGACAACGCCAAGTGCGCCATCATCAAGGCTTGCCGATTTGACCCGCAGGTGCAGCGCTCCTATGCCGAGTGCGCTGAAGGTTATGAATTCAAGATTGACCCGTGCCCGCCGCACGATCCGCAGAAGAAGGGTATCGTGGAGTCGGGCGTCAAATACGTCAAGCGTAACTTCCTGTCTACCCGCGAATTCCGTGATCTGGCGGACCTTAATGCACAGGCGCAGGCGTGGGTATTGCAGGAAGCCGGTGTGCGCATTCACGGCACCACCCGCCAGCAGCCCATGGATTTGTTTGCGCTGGAGCGGGCCTTGCTCAAGCCGCTTCCACCGCAGGCGCCGGACTTGGGCGTTTGGCAGTGCGTGACGCTGCACCGCGACTGCCACGTCAAGTTTGACTACAAGCTGTATTCCGCCCCCTTTGCGCTGGTGGGCAAAGAGCTGTGGCTACGTAACCGGTCACTGTCCGGCGTTATTGCCTACGTTACCAAACCGTGTAATGGTGAACGCAATGGATTCTCGGCGAAGTGCTGCTTCCATTGACGAGGCGTCAGTTCTGAAACTCTGGAGGCGGGGTGGTGGCCTACGCGTTGCAAGACATCAACCAGGTAGGTGTAGGGGTCAATGTCATGTAAACGGCATGTCACGATCAGGCTCTGCATGATGCCCGCGCGCTTGGCGCCCACCTCCGTCCAGCAGAATAACCAATTGCGCCTGCCCATTGGTATCGCGCGCAAGGCGCGTTCCAGATGGTTCGTATCCATGGCCACATCCGCATCGCCCAGAAACACCTGCAGTTGCGCGCGGCGCTCGCGTGCATAGGCCAATGCCTTGGTCAACGGATTGCTGGGCAGGAAGCCTTGCCGCTCGAACTGCAAATCCACCCATTCAAAGAAGTTCTGCACCAGCGGTTTGCTGTGGCTTAGACGGTGCTCTCGTTTGGCATCCCCGTAGAGGTCACGTTCACGAATGGCTTCTTCCTGGGCGTAAATCTCGCCAATTTGCTGCAGCGCCTGGCCAGCGGCCTGTGGCTCGGCCCCTAGAGCTTCAAAGAAGCCACGCCTGCAGTGCGCCCAGCATTGGGCATGCGTAATGCCGGTCTTGGCAGCGTAACGTGCATAGGCCTCATAGCCGTCAGTGAGCAACACGGCATCTGTGGCCCCTGGCAGCCCCAATGCCTGCTGTACGTGCTCGTGGCGGCGCGACTCGAAATAGGCAAAGCACACCTCATCGAGTTCGCCGTACACAGGCCAGAAGTAGGCCGCCTTCATCTTGCCGGGCCCACTGCGCCCGGCCTTGATGGGGGTCTCGTCCATTGCCTTGACCCGGCTGTTGCGGATCGACTCGAGCTGCGTGTCGTAAATCGGCTCCAGCAGGGAAATGGTCTTTTGCGCCAGTTGCGTCAGCCACGCCCGGCTGAGTTTGAAGCCCGCTTGGCTCAGGCGCTGGTGCTGCCGGTACAGCGGAATGTGCCAGGCAAACTTGTCAACAACAACGCCTGCGAGCAAGCTCACGTCAGCGCGGCTGCCCTCAATGATGCCTGTTGGCGCGCCCGCACAGTGCAGGGTTTGCGTGTCGTGGCGCTTGATGACAGAGCGCACATACTTCAGCACCACATAGGCACCGGGGCGCTGTGCCAAGCGGTGGCTGACCTTCTGGCTGACAACCTCGTACTGATCGGGCGAGAGGTCTTTGGTCTCGGGGTTGGCCAGCTCGATGGTGTGCACGGGCACCTTGGTTTCGTCAAAGAACGATGCGGGCGTGCCCTCGTCGGCAAAGTTGCTGCGGGGTTTGCGTCGCTGGTGTGCAGGGATGGTGTTGGAGTCGGAGTCGGCTTCGGGCGCATCAGTGGCAGGGAGGTCGCCCAGGAGTTGCCCCAGGTGCATTTGCTGCGCATCGGGCAAGGGTGCAAAGCGCTCGCTCTTCTTGCCAAAGAGTTGGCGTTTGAACCATTCGAGCTGCTGCTCCAGCGCGCTGATGCTGGCGGCCTGTGCTTGCAGTGTCTGCGCGATGCTCTGCGGCGACAGCCCCATGACCGTTTCGACGGTAAATGTGGGAGTGCTGGTATTGGGCATCGACATGGGCCTTATCTTGCGGCCTTTAGGGACAAAGCAAAAGAGTGCTTCTCCGGATTGAAAATGGGCACATCGTCACCTCCGCGCAGGGTGTTGGTAGCGTTTGTGGCGTCGGCGCACTTCGATGCCTTCGAGCATCAGTTTGAGCGCCGTGCAGTCGATCTCGCCACTGCCGCCTTGAACGCCTTTACGGGAGAACTTGCCGCTCTCCAAACGCTTGCACCACAGGCACCAGCCGCTGCGGTCAAAGTACAGCACCTTCATCTGTGTTTGCCGCCGGTTGATGAAAACAAACATGTGTCCGGCCAGCACATCCACTTCAAACCCCTGGCGTGCCAGAGCGTACAAGCCGTCGTAGGACTGGCGCATATCGGCAGCTTGGCCATACAGGAACACGCGAATGCGGCCCTCGGGAAAGAACATTACCGGCGTACCAGATGCAAACTCATGCCCGAGCCGAGTTCGATGCGTAACTCCATGGCTCCATTGCCGCTGCCGTGCACTCCAGCAAGGTCGCCCAGATCAACGAACGCCGCCTTCGGCACGGTGGTGGGGGCTACCTTGTTCGTTCGCAGCGGGGACGCGATTCCCCTCTGTTTATTCCTAAGCGTGCGTCGGCGAGCAAGGCTGCTGCGACTGATGCCTTCGCGGCTGCAAAATTCATCTATCGTCAATCCAGCGCGGTCAAAACGATCCAGTACCTCAGCCCAAGTCTGTTCACTCAACACTGCACGCCTGAGCACGCTCTGCGTCTCTTCCATATCCGACCCCGTCCTGTTTGTTGATCAGGGCGCATTCTTTGGTACCTGCAATCAGTTCGCAAGAACGCCGGACAGTGACCGGTTACGTGGCTACGTGCCACCGATAACTGCGTGACTTTGTTTGATGACTACCGATTGGTGGCAACCCATGCGCGGGGACAGCGTCCCGGTGAACGCCTCACGACCAAAGACCACTTGCCACCCGAGGCACAACTCTTCTTTGCCCGTGACCGCGAGTGGCTGGGTACCCAAGCGCTGCAAATCGGACCGTACTGTCAGCAGGTTATTGACTGGCTACTGAGTGACCGGATTCTGGAGCGATTGCGCGCAGCTCAGGGTGTGATTGGTCTGGCAAAGACCTACAGCGCCCAGCGTGTTGAGCTCGCCTGCCGACGTGCCATGGCCCACAACAGTCCGTATTACCGCACTGTCAAGACCATCCTGAGCAGTAATTCCGACCGGCTACCGATGCCTGATCACAGCATCGTGCCTACCTATGCAAAGGCCCGGTTTGTCCGCGACGCCGCAAGCCTCTTCACCCCCGATACCCACAACCCGCAGCAGGATTTGCTGCATTAACTATCCAGGAGACCATCCCAAATGACACCCATCCCCGAACTCGTTCCACATCTCAAGCAGTTGCGCTTGTCCGGTATTCTGGATTCGCTGGACGCCAGAAACCGCCAGGCGATTGAATCGAAGTTGGCCTATACGGAGTTCCTGGCCATCCTGATGGGCGATGAAGTGGCCCGCCGGGAGCAGAACAGTTTCAGTACCCGCCTGCGCCGGGCCCAGTTCCGCTCCACCAAAACGCTGGAGCAGTTTGACTTCGAGCGGCTACCCCAACTCAACCGCGCGCTGGTGCATGACCTGGCCACCGGGCGCTACGTGCGGGAGTGTTCTCCGGTATTGATTGTTGGCCCTAGTGGAACCGGCAAGAGTCATCTTGCGCAGGCCTTGGGCCATTGTGCGATCCGTCAGGGCGTGGATGTGCTGTTTACCAACTGCTCGGCACTCACGCAGTCACTGCACGCCGCGCGCGCCACCAACGCCTACGAGCGCAAGCTGCAGACCTTGAGTCGCATTCCGGTACTCATCATTGATGACTTCGGACTCAAGCCTCTGCGTGCGCCGGCCGACGAAGACCTGCATGAACTCATTGCCGAGCGCTACGAGCGCACTGCCACCATCGTCACCAGCAATCTGGACTTTACTGAATGGGATCAGGCATTCCCAGTCAACCCGCTCTTGGCATCCGCAACCTTGGACCGCTTACGTCACAACGCATACTGCCTGGTGCTTGATGGCCAGTCCTATCGGGCGCCACGCCAGATGCCGACCACCATGCCGACAAAAACAAAGAATTCAACGCAACAAAAAGACGTCAAATAAAGGCAAAATCCATACCCGAGTGATGTCCGTCAGACACCCTCCGGCTGGTCTCTATATGCCGAAAATCACTGGCTCCTATATGCCGCAAAGTGACACATGGTTTGTGAGGTGCGGGAAATAAGTGCCAGTGGGTACTTCAACTGGCTGCGGCGCAGTCAATCGCAAACCCCAAGGCCTGGCGCACGCCACAGTGATAAAGCCTTGCTTGCCCACATGCGGGCAATACAGGCCGAGGTCAAAGGTGAATATGGCTGGCCGCGCATGCACAAAGAGTTGCTGGCACGTGGCATTGTCAAACGCAGTCTCGATTTGATACAACTGTGGAACGCAAACGCGGCGTGGATTTGATACACCGTTATGTGGGGTGATTGGTTGTTTTGTCTTTGCTTGGCGCCTCTAGGCTGCTTGCTCCTCCTGTGTATCAAGGTGACTGCGTTTTCGTTTGAGTAGGGCATTGCTGCTGGCGGCAATCACACCGGCACGCCGCTTATCTTTCAGGCGATAGGAGTCTCCTGAGATCGGGACCACATGGGCGTGGTGGAGCAGTCGGTCAAGTAGCGCCGCTGTCAGCGTTGCATCGTCTGCAAATGTCTGGTCCCATTGCCCAAACGGCAGATTGGAGGTCAGGATGAGACTTCCCACTTCATAGCGTTTGGCAATGACTTGGAACAGAAGATTCGCCTGTTCCCGATTCATGGGTAGGTACCCGACTTCGTCAATGATCAACAGCCGGTAGGGACGCACGATGCGTTTGATAGCCTCTTCCAGGGTGTTCTGCCGTAGTGCCGTGCTCAGTGTCATCAGCAGATCTGCCGCCGTGATGAAACGCGTCTTGATTCCAGCCTGGGTTGCCCTGTAGCCCAAGGCGATGGCCAAGTGGGTTTTGCCCACCCCACTGGCGCCCAGCAAGACCACGTTCTCGCTGCGCTCCACGAAGGCCAGACTGCCAAGCTCCTGCACCAGAGTTTTGGGCACACCGCTGGCAAACTGGAAGTCAAACTCATCGAGCGTCTTGATGGCGGGGAAGCCCGCTATGCGCGTGAGCATGGCGCGCGTTCTCTCCACCCTGGCCAGAGCCTCGCCACGCAAGGCTTGCTCCAGGAACTCCAGGTACCCCAGCTCTTTCTTGGCCGCCATTTGCCCCAAGTGGGCAAGCTGATCGGGTAAGTTGAGCAGGCGCAGCTGATCACACAGTTCACGCAGTCTTTCCATTTGCAGGCTCATGGTCGTCCTCCTGCTGAGGCTTGGTTGTGCACCAGCGTGTCATACATCGCCAGAGGATGCTGCAGGCCTCGCCATGCCGCGGCTGGAATTGGCCGGACTGCTGCGCCGCTACCGGTGACTTTTTGTAATTGACGCACTGTTCGCCCACTGTAGGCGCTGGGGATGGCCAGCAGATGTGCGCGCTCAGTTTGCAAAGCCAGTGCCGGCACACACCCAGTGGTTCCGTGGATCCGCACATTGGCAACGTCACGCAGCCAGGTGCGCATTTCCCGATTGGCTGTGTCCGCGTCCACCACCAAGCCTTGCTGCTTCATACTCGCCACCAATGGCACCCAGAAGCTGCGCCGGATGTAGCCATTCATGCGTTCGACTTTGCCCTTGGTCTTGGCCCGATAGGGCTTGCACACCCGCGGCACAAAGCCATGGTGGTGCGCAAAGTCAGCAAAGGCACCCTGGAACTGGTGCAGGTTCTTGCCGTAGGCGTCACGCTTGAGGATGACGGTCTTCATGTTGTCGTACAGCACTTCACGGGTGACTCCACCAAAGCTCTCGAACGCCCTGACATGGCACGCCAGTAGTGTCTCCAGCTTCATGTCTGTGACGAACTCCGCGAAGGTCGCCCGGCTGTGGCCCAGCGTTGCCACAAACGCCGCCAACATGCCGTCTTTATGCCCAGCCTTGCGGAACTCGATCCAGTCCATCTGCATTTGCTCACCGGGCTGGGTCTCGAACCGCACAACCGGATCCGGGCGCGCCTGTGGACGCAACTCCTTGAGGTACTCCTGCAGGATGCGCACGGAGCCCGTATACCCCTGTGCGGCAATCTCACGCTGCAGCACCGTTGCTGGAATCCAATCAGGCTTGGCCGCCTGAATACGTCCAGCCAGGTAGTCCTTGAATGGATCGAGCTTGCTCTTACATGCCGGCAGTTTCTTCATGGCCGGCGGACCACCCTCCAAATACTTACGCACCGTGTTGACTGCCATACCAGTTTGCACCGATATCTCGCGCAAGCTCAGCCTGTGTTTCCTTAATACCTTGAGTTCCATGTACTCCTCGTTCGTAATCATTGCCAGTCCCATCCATGGTTCGGATGGCTTGGCACGTTAGTCGAGGTGTATCAATTCCTCACCGCGTTCTCGTGTCATTTTCATACTGCGCGTGACAGCATCCGGGTTGGCAAAGAGCGCGTGCGCGTGCTGATGCAGCGTCATGGAATCAAGGCCAAGACCAAGCGCAAATATGTGGTGACCACCGACAGCAAACACCACTTGCCGGTGGCCCCTGACCTGGTTCAGCGCCGGTTTAACCCACCTGAGCCAAATCAGGTGTGGTCTGGCGATATCACCTACCTGGCCACCGATGAGGGATGGCTGTATCTGGCAGGCGTTCTCGATTTGCACAGCCGACAACTGGTGGGCTGGAGCATGAAGCCCAATATGCAGGCAGATTTGGTGAAGGACGCACTGGCAATGGCCTGGTTCCGGCGTCAGCCGGCGCCTGGACTCATATTCCACAGCGATAGGGGAAGCCAATATTGCAGCCACGAATTCCAAGAGGCATTGGAGAAATGCAAGATCCGCTCATCGATGAGCCGTAAGGGCAATTGTTGGGATAGCGCACCGACGGAAAGTTTCTGGGGCGCCTGAAGGCAGCGTGCATTTATGGTCAGAAATTCGCCACGCGTAGACAGGCAATGGATGCGGTGCTGAACTGGATTGCTTTTTACAATCACTCCAGACTGCATTCGAGCCTGGGGTACCTCAGCCCAATGCAATTCGAAACCCGCTGGTACGAGGCACAGCGTAAAAAGGCCGCGTAATCGCAGAGCTAAGAGCTACACAATTCAGGGGCAAGGTCATTATCAAGATTCCATCGGCGCCAACACTCCAACCCCAAAGACTTAAGTGATTTCGGTGGATCTGGAGTACGGTGGTGTTTATTAATGATTGACTTGATCATCCAGCTGGTAATCGTGATCCAAATTACCTTTTGGTCGATTACCTTAAGAATTTTCGTTCATGGGGTTGGTATTTTTTACGTCTTCGAGATCAGATCAAACGTGGTCAAGTTTTGGGCGAATGGATGAAAGGTGAATTGACACTCCACCAGCGATGTCACGTCCAATTGCCGTACAGAGGCGTTCCGCCTTCAGCGGCTCTCTTGCATCGAGCAGCTCCTGTACTGCGGGTGACTCCAGTTGTAGAGTTGGATAGAGCAACCTCGCAGAAATGATAGGCAACCCAGTTGGCGTGTATTGTGATGCGCCTTTGAATCCATTGCCCGACTTAACTTTTGAACTCATTACCTGATCTTTAGCAAGCATGGCTAACCGTCCTTCTTGTGCCTTTGCGCTTGGGTTGTCCAAGTGAGAACGGACCTTCTGTAATATGCTGTGAGTCATTGGGTGTTTAGGCAAACGGTTCAAGTAGTCAGCTACCTCTTTCAGTAAATCCAGCGTCGTTTGGTGAGCATCGGCGTCTACTTGCCCATAGCGCTCGCTATCCTGAGGGGTCATCGCAAAATTTCCTTTGATCTGGTACTGGCATTTTGGCCTGAATATCCGGAAAATTCATAAATAGAGATTACGAATTGCTTGCAGAGCTTCTTACCAACTCAAGTCGAGTCTACGGTTCGACCGTTAACTCCAAAAGGAAATGTGGTCCCCTGTAAATTTTTGGATGAGCTGTTGCCTCTGCCCTCAGCCGGGCAAGCTGCATCTCTTCGGGGGTGACCACTGAAGGTCCCGATCTCATTCCAACACTGCCCAGATCGCCACCTTGATCCTGGCGTACCCAAAGTCTCAAACTTGCCTTCGCAATATTCAATACCCTAGCCACCATCGAAATCGCTTGCCCGTGAAGCCCCCTTGAAAACCTGAGCCAGTCGGGAGTAGAGAATTCCAACCAATGGAGTCTCTACGTGAAGAAATCAAAGTTCAGCGAAAGCCAAACCGTCGGCATCTTGAAAGGGGTCGAAATAGGAGCCCGGGTCGGTGAGACGTGCGGGAAGCACGGAGTCAGCAAGCCCACCTATTACAAGTGGAAAAGCCAATACTCAGTCCGCGCAAAATAAATAAATCAATTATCAAACGACCAAGCGAAGCTGGCAATGCTGCATGTTTGGAATTCCTTGCAGTAACGCCCGTAAGTTCAAGTCATATAGAGCACAAAGAAGCCACAGCTTCTTGAATCGCCCCGGAATATGTAGACACCTCTGAGCCTCAAACGTGAGGCCTAATAGGAGGTGATATGAGTCAGAAGAGATTTCCCGAAGAATTCAAGATCGAAGCGGTCAAGCAGATCACGCAGCGCGGCCATTCAGTAGCCGAGGTGTCCGCCCGATTGGGTGTTAGTCAGCACAGTCTGTACAAGTGGATCAAAGAGCAGCAATTGCCTCCTGGTCAGCACAAGGAGCAGTTGTCCCAAACGGAGGAACTGCGCAGACTCAAGGCCGAGCTCAAGCGGGTGAGCGAGGAGCGCGACATCTTAAAAAAAGCCGCCTTGGATTCAACTGGTCAATGCAACATGATTCAAATTATGTTGATAAGGGTCTGCAATGAGTTCAGTGCAAAGAGGCTTAACTTGGGAGCAACGCCATCGTTTGTGGCAGATGTGGAAGGCGGGAAGCAGCATTAAGGATATTGGAATCGCTCTGAGCAAGGCTCCCGGTTCAGTACATACATACCTCTCACATCGAGGAGGGATTTCCCCACCAAGCCGCCAGCGCGCGGAGCGACATCTTTCACTTGCTCAGCGTGAGGAAATATCGCGCGGATTGGCCTTGGGAAGGTCTTTGCGGAGCATCGCTCTACTTATTGGTGTTGCGCCATCTACAGTAGGTCGCGAAGTTAAACGCAATGGTGGTGACTCCGTTTATCGAGCGGCGACTGCGGACGCTCGAGCGACCAAGCAGGCGTGCAGACCCAAGGCATGCAAACTAGCTACCCATCTACCATTGCGCGAAGCTGTTGCCGGAAAGTTGCAACAAGACTGGTCGCCTCAACAAGTCAGTGGCTGGCTTCAAAGGTTTCATGGGGATGATTCCAATATGCAGTTGTCACACGAAGCGATTTACCGCAGCCTATTCATTCAAACACGAGGCTTGCTCAAGCGTGAGCTGGTAAACCACCTCCGCAGTCGCCGGATGATGCGAAGAAGCCAAGCTTTCAGTACAAAAGGGCGACCCAGAGGGCAAATCATTGATGCGGTTTCTATCCATGAGCGTCCAGCAACCGTGGAGGATCGCGCGATTCCTGGTCACTGGGAAGGTGACCTCATAACAGGCTCCGGGAACAGTCACATTGCCACATTGGTGGAACGGCACTCGCGGTTTGTCATGTTAGTCAAGCTCAAAGGCAAAGACACAACCAACGTAGTTGACGCGCTGACAGCCCAAGTTCAACAATTACCCAAAGAGATCATGCGTACGCTGACCTGGGATAGAGGTAGTGAATTGGCCCAGCACAAGCGATTCACAGTGGCAACCAATGTGCAGGTGTATTTCTGCGATCCCCGCAGTCCTTGGCAACGCGGTAGTAACGAAAACACCAATGGCCTGTTACGTCAGTATTTCCCAAAGGGTAGCAATCTATCCATCTACAGCCAGGAACAACTCAACGAAGTGGCATCCAAGCTAAATGGAAGGCCTCGAAAAACCTTGGGGTACAGCTGTCCGGCAGATACACTAACTGCAGCGTTGCAATGTAACCGGTCACTGTCCGGCGTTATTGCCTACGTTACCAAACCGTGTAATGGTGAACGCAATGGATTCTCGGCGAAGTGCTGCTTCCATTGACGAGGCGTCAGTTCTGAAACTCTGGAGGCGGGGTGGTGGCCTACGCGTTGCAAGACATCAACCAGGTAGGTGTAGGGGTCAATGTCATGTAAACGGCATGTCACGATCAGGCTCTGCATGATGCCCGCGCGCTTGGCGCCCACCTCCGTCCAGCAGAATAACCAATTGCGCCTGCCCATTGGTATCGCGCGCAAGGCGCGTTCCAGATGGTTCGTATCCATGGCCACATCCGCATCGCCCAGAAACACCTGCAGTTGCGCGCGGCGCTCGCGTGCATAGGCCAATGCCTTGGTCAACGGATTGCTGGGCAGGAAGCCTTGCCGCTCGAACTGCAAATCCACCCATTCAAAGAAGTTCTGCACCAGCGGTTTGCTGTGGCTTAGACGGTGCTCTCGTTTGGCATCCCCGTAGAGGTCACGTTCACGAATGGCTTCTTCCTGGGCGTAAATCTCGCCAATTTGCTGCAGCGCCTGGCCAGCGGCCTGTGGCTCGGCCCCTAGAGCTTCAAAGAAGCCACGCCTGCAGTGCGCCCAGCATTGGGCATGCGTAATGCCGGTCTTGGCAGCGTAACGTGCATAGGCCTCATAGCCGTCAGTGAGCAACACGGCATCTGTGGCCCCTGGCAGCCCCAATGCCTGCTGTACGTGCTCGTGGCGGCGCGACTCGAAATAGGCAAAGCACACCTCATCGAGTTCGCCGTACACAGGCCAGAAGTAGGCCGCCTTCATCTTGCCGGGCCCACTGCGCCCGGCCTTGATGGGGGTCTCGTCCATTGCCTTGACCCGGCTGTTGCGGATCGACTCGAGCTGCGTGTCGTAAATCGGCTCCAGCAGGGAAATGGTCTTTTGCGCCAGTTGCGTCAGCCACGCCCGGCTGAGTTTGAAGCCCGCTTGGCTCAGGCGCTGGTGCTGCCGGTACAGCGGAATGTGCCAGGCAAACTTGTCAACAACAACGCCTGCGAGCAAGCTCACGTCAGCGCGGCTGCCCTCAATGATGCCTGTTGGCGCGCCCGCACAGTGCAGGGTTTGCGTGTCGTGGCGCTTGATGACAGAGCGCACATACTTCAGCACCACATAGGCACCGGGGCGCTGTGCCAAGCGGTGGCTGACCTTCTGGCTGACAACCTCGTACTGATCGGGCGAGAGGTCTTTGGTCTCGGGGTTGGCCAGCTCGATGGTGTGCACGGGCACCTTGGTTTCGTCAAAGAACGATGCGGGCGTGCCCTCGTCGGCAAAGTTGCTGCGGGGTTTGCGTCGCTGGTGTGCAGGGATGGTGTTGGAGTCGGAGTCGGCTTCGGGCGCATCAGTGGCAGGGAGGTCGCCCAGGAGTTGCCCCAGGTGCATTTGCTGCGCATCGGGCAAGGGTGCAAAGCGCTCGCTCTTCTTGCCAAAGAGTTGGCGTTTGAACCATTCGAGCTGCTGCTCCAGCGCGCTGATGCTGGCGGCCTGTGCTTGCAGTGTCTGCGCGATGCTCTGCGGCGACAGCCCCATGACCGTTTCGACGGTAAATGTGGGAGTGCTGGTATTGGGCATCGACATGGGCCTTATCTTGCGGCCTTTAGGGACAAAGCAAAAGAGTGCTTCTCCGGATTGAAAATGGGCACATCGTCACCTCCGCGCAGGGTGTTGGTAGCGTTTGTGGCGTCGGCGCACTTCGATGCCTTCGAGCATCAGTTTGAGCGCCGTGCAGTCGATCTCGCCACTGCCGCCTTGAACGCCTTTACGGGAGAACTTGCCGCTCTCCAAACGCTTGCACCACAGGCACCAGCCGCTGCGGTCAAAGTACAGCACCTTCATCTGTGTTTGCCGCCGGTTGATGAAAACAAACATGTGTCCGGCCAGCACATCCACTTCAAACCCCTGGCGTGCCAGAGCGTACAAGCCGTCGTAGGACTGGCGCATATCGGCAGCTTGGCCATACAGGAACACGCGAATGCGGCCCTCGGGAAAGAACATTACCGGCGTACCAGATGCAAACTCATGCCCGAGCCGAGTTCGATGCGTAACTCCATGGCTCCATTGCCGCTGCCGTGCACTCCAGCAAGGTCGCCCAGATCAACGAACGCCGCCTTCGGCACGGTGGTGGGGGCTACCTTGTTCGTTCGCAGCGGGGACGCGATTCCCCTCTGTTTATTCCTAAGCGTGCGTCGGCGAGCAAGGCTGCTGCGACTGATGCCTTCGCGGCTGCAAAATTCATCTATCGTCAATCCAGCGCGGTCAAAACGATCCAGTACCTCAGCCCAAGTCTGTTCACTCAACACTGCACGCCTGAGCACGCTCTGCGTCTCTTCCATATCCGACCCCGTCCTGTTTGTTGATCAGGGCGCATTCTTTGGTACCTGCAATCAGTTCGCAAGAACGCCGGACAGTGACCGGTTACATAGCGGTGGCCTTCAAACTCGACGTGATAGTCAATGTGTACTTTGACCGTCTTGAATACCGCAAGCTCAAACGGTTCAGGCGGCAGGGCCATCAATGCTGGCGCATCCAGGGCGGTAAACGCGCTTGCCCGGCATCCGGGTAGCTTCTGAAACGGTTTGTTGTTCAGATACTCCAGCAAAGGGGCAATGGCTGCGTTGACCTCAGTGACGCTACGAAACGATTGATGCCGCAGTCGCGCCAATATCCAGCGCTCAACAATCTTGACCGTGGATTCGACTTTGGCCTTGTCCTGCGGGTGGTAGGCACGCGCAGGTAGTACGCTGCAGCCGTAATGGCATGCAAAGTCCAGCACGGTGTCAGTAGCTCGGGGCTCGTAACGGCTGACCTGCGCAATCACTGCGCGCGGGTTGTCCGGCACGATTAGCTGCGGCACTCCACCATAGAAGGTCAGCGCCTTGACACACCCCTCCAGCCAATCTGCCGTGGTCTGTGCAGGTGTCGCCCACGCGAAGGCGTAACCTGAGGCGCCCAAGGCGGCCACGAAGATATTGGCTTTACCACCCTCGGCCAGCACAATGGTCGGGCCAGCGTAGTCAATGAACAGTTTTTCTCCGGCGCGATGCACTTGGCGCATTGAGCGCTTCAGTGTCTTGGCAAACCGGCGGTAGTGCTCGCAGAATTGGGTGTACTGTTAAGGCCTGACCTGGGTGTCTTCGGCCCACTTGGCGCAGTATTCTTGCCACAGCAGCATCAACGTAACGCCTTTGCCGCGCAGCTCCAAGTGCACCCGTGCGTAGTCAGGCGCAACAAAGACAACGGGCTCACTTTGCTGGCCCCGCAATTTGCGGTGTAACTCTCCCTCATCCAAGGTTTCTATGGCACTCCAATCCAGTCCTGCTGCAAGAGCCTGACGGATGTATTTGGAGATGACGCCTTTGGACAGTCCCAGGGCTTGGGATATCTGATCGTAGGGTAGCCTGCACTCCAGGCTCAATCTCAATGTTTCTTTAACTTTGCGCATCGCGATCTTTCGGGCGGGCATCCGGCCTCCTGTCAAAAATCAGGCAGCCTACCCGCCAGGGTGGTCTCATTTGCGCAACTTCAGTCCCCACTTCTATGCAGGCATACGCCTGCGCCACATTCGCTGTTCACGACTCCGAAATCAACGTTCACGATGCCGAAATCCTTAGCTGCAAGCTATCAAAACGCCCGTTCACGTTGCCCGAAATGGCTGTTCACGTTCGTCCGAAATACCCATCTGCGGCAAGCCGAAGCAGGCATGCCGATCAAGGAACTTGGGCGCAAACACGGTTTCAGTGATGCTTCCTTCTACAAGTGGCGCTCCAAGTACGGTGGCATGGACGCCAGCGAGGCAAAACGGCTGCGTGAATTGGAGTTGGAGAATGGCAAGCTCAAGCGACTGCTGGCCGAAGCGCATCTGGACATCCATGCCCTCAAGAGCGTCTTTGGCACAAAGCGCTAGCCCCACAAGTCAAACGCGAGGCTATTCGGAGCATGGTGACTGATCACCGCATGTCCTAACGCCACGCCTGTGCCCTTGTGGGGCTAAGCCGTGACACCTACCGCCATGTGAGCCAGACCAGTGCGCTCAACGTGGAACTGCTCGACCAAATCGTCCAGACTGCCCACCAAGCTCGAAACGCGGTTCGTCGAGGTCAATCAGCGCGTGGCCTCCTGCGTCAATGCGAACATCAAGGTTGTCGGTCAAGGCGAGAAGAAGCGGTGATCCTTGATATACCCGACGGCGCCGGAGACCTGCAATAGCCCGTTTTGCAACCAATTGCCAGGAATTCCCGTTGCTCAACTGCTGCGGTTTGTGAATGGGAATACGAATTTTCTGGATGCCTTCGAGCATGTTCTGAATCGCTCCCTCAAGCATGCACCGGACCTTCGCGAATTTCTCGCCTGCGTGGTGGCGTTCGGCACCAACATGGGGTTGGGCAAGATGGCGGAGGTTTCTGGCTTGAGCCACGCATCCCTGATTACCACCGCCCGCAGCTATCGGCGTCCGGAAACCGTACATGCCGCCAATGACGCCATCAGCAACGCCACGGCCGCGCTGCCGGCCTTCAAGCTCTTCAACATCCGCGAAGCGCTGCATTCCAGCAGCGATGGCCAGCGTTTCGAGACCCAGATCAACACCTTCAATGCCCGACATGCGCCAAAGTATTTTGGCCTGGACAAGGGTGTTAGCGCCTGCACGGTGGTTGCCAACCATGTGCCCATCAACGCCCGGATCATCGGTACCCACGAACACGAAAGCCGCTTCTTGTTCGATTTGCTGTACAACAACACGTCGGACATCAAACCCACGCGCCACTCGGCCGATACGCACGGCACCAACCAGGTCAACTTCTTTTTTCTCTACGCATACGGCTACGGTTTTGCCCCGCGATACAAGACAATCCAAAAGAAAACTGCATCCCTGGTGGGGTTCAACTTGCTCAGCCAGTACCCGGCAGACATGTTGATTCGACCAAGCACTAAGGTCAATGCCGATCTGATCATCAGCGAATGGCCAAATATCCAGCGCATCATGGCATCCCTCGCGCAAAAGGACACGACCCAAGCCACCATCGTGCGCAAGCTGAGCAGCTACGCCCGGCAAAACAACACCAAAAAGGCCCTGTGGGAGTTGGACAACATTCTGCGGACCATCTACATTCTGGACTTTATTGACGATGTCGAACTGCGCCAGAGCGTACAAAAGGCACTCAACCGGGGCGAGGCCTATCACCGGTTCCGCCGCGCAGTGGCCTTCATCAATGGCGGAAAGTTCAAGGTACAGACGGAAACTGAGCAGCAGGTTTGGAACGACTGCGCGCGGCTGATTGCCAACGCAGTCATCTACTACAACACGGCGTTACTGTCCAAGGTCTATGAACAGAAGGTGGCCGCCGGGGACTTGGACGCCATCGCGTTCATCCAGGGCATGTCGCCGGTGTCCTGGAGCAACGCCACGCAACCTGGGCAAGGGGATCTCTTTGATTGAATGCCCATCCGGCCCTCAACGGGATATTCGCCTCTAATGGCCGATAAATTGGCGTGGCCAGCGTTGTTGTTGACCCATTTGAGCGCGGCTTGATGATTTAACCTGGCCTTGCAATTGGTGTCACCTGGTGCTACACTTTGTCATGTCATCCAACGAGTCGAATCGCACCTTCAAGACCGCCAGATTCTCTAAAGATGCGAAGAAGGCCAAGATCAAGGACGTTGAGCTTTGTGTGGCTATCCAACAGGTTCTGTTGGGTCAGGTCGATGACTTGGGTGGCGGCGTTTTCAAGAAGCGACTCAATAGCAACCTGCACCGGTCAATCATTTTGGCCAAGGGCGGGAAATATTGGATCTACGAGTACTTGTTTGCCAAGAAGGACCGGAAAAATATCGAGAACGATGAGTTGCTTGCTTTTCGCCTGCTGGCCAGCAGCTATGCGGGTCTGACAGAGCGCCAGGTTGGGCAGTTGCTTGTTAGCGGAGATTTTGTGGAGATTTGCCATGACGACAAAACAGAAATTCAAAAGTGATGCCTTTGCTGCAATCCATGCCTCCGCTGCTGCGCTGCGAAAGATTGGCGCCATCGATCAAACGACCATGCGCCAGTTTGATGAAACATGTTTGACCATGCCAAGAACTCTGGCCCCAACCCAGATCAAACGAATTCGCGAGCAGGCGCATGTAAGCCAGCCCGTTTTTGCAAGATACCTCAACACTAGCGAATCCACTGTTCAAAAGTGGGAGGCGGGCAGCAAACAACCCAGCGGTATGGCGCTCAAATTATTGGCGGTCGTTCAGAAACACGGACTGGATGTGCTGGCGTAAATTCCGGGTGGCTGCAAACGTGACGAGACTGCCATTGGGAGTCCAAGTTCTTTCGGAAGCATTGAACTTTACAAAGTGTCCGATTTTCGGGGGATGGGCACATTTAGCCTGTTCGGCGCAGGCGAATGGCTGCAGAAAAAGCACGGACAAGAGTCGCGACGTAGATGGTGAAAGCTGCACTTGGCAGTGGACGCCAACACGGGGCACATCGAGGCGTCGGTCTTGACTGGCCAGGATGTCGATGACCCATCTCAGGTTGGTCCACTGCTTGATCAGATCGAGCACGAAGTCGCCTCTGTTACCGCCGACGGTGCATATGACGGCGAGCCAACCTACGAGCGGATTGCCCAACGCGATACGCAAATCGACGTCATTATTCCCCCGCGCGTTACCGCCTGTCACTTTGCGGCATATAGGAGCCAGTGATTTTCGGCATATAGAGACCAGCCGGAGGGTGTCTGACGGACATCACTCGGGTATGGATTTTGCCTTTATTTGACGTCTTTTTGTTGCGTTGAATTCTTTGTTTTTGTCGGCATGGTGGTCGGCATCTGGCGTGGCGCCCGATAGGACTGGCCATCAAGCACCAGGCAGTATGCGTTGTGACGTAAGCGGTCCAAGGTTGCGGATGCCAAGAGCGGGTTGACTGGGAATGCCTGATCCCATTCAGTAAAGTCCAGATTGCTGGTGACGATGGTGGCAGTGCGCTCGTAGCGCTCGGCAATGAGTTCATGCAGGTCTTCGTCGGCCGGCGCACGCAGAGGCTTGAGTCCGAAGTCATCAATGATGAGTACCGGAATGCGACTCAAGGTCTGCAGCTTGCGCTCGTAGGCGTTGGTGGCGCGCGCGGCGTGCAGTGACTGCGTGAGTGCCGAGCAGTTGGTAAACAGCACATCCACGCCCTGACGGATCGCACAATGGCCCAAGGCCTGCGCAAGATGACTCTTGCCGGTTCCACTAGGGCCAACAATCAATACCGGAGAACACTCCCGCACGTAGCGCCCGGTGGCCAGGTCATGCACCAGCGCGCGGTTGAGTTGGGGTAGCCGCTCGAAGTCAAACTGCTCCAGCGTTTTGGTGGAGCGGAACTGGGCCCGGCGCAGGCGGGTACTGAAACTGTTCTGCTCCCGGCGGGCCACTTCATCGCCCATCAGGATGGCCAGGAACTCCGTATAGGCCAACTTCGATTCAATCGCCTGGCGGTTTCTGGCGTCCAGCGAATCCAGAATACCGGACAAGCGCAACTGCTTGAGATGTGGAACGAGTTCGGGGATGGGTGTCATTTGGGATGGTCTCCTGGATAGTTAATGCAGCAAATCCTGCTGCGGGTTGTGGGTATCGGGGGTGAAGAGGCTTGCGGCGTCGCGGACAAACCGGGCCTTTGCATAGGTAGGCACGATGCTGTGATCAGGCATCGGTAGCCGGTCGGAATTACTGCTCAGGATGGTCTTGACAGTGCGGTAATACGGACTGTTGTGGGCCATGGCACGTCGGCAGGCGAGCTCAACACGCTGGGCGCTGTAGGTCTTTGCCAGACCAATCACACCCTGAGCTGCGCGCAATCGCTCCAGAATCCGGTCACTCAGTAGCCAGTCAATAACCTGCTGACAGTACGGTCCGATTTGCAGCGCTTGGGTACCCAGCCACTCGCGGTCACGGGCAAAGAAGAGTTGTGCCTCGGGTGGCAAGTGGTCTTTGGTCGTGAGGCGTTCACCGGGACGCTGTCCCCGCGCATGGGTTGCCACCAATCGGTAGTCATCAAACGAAGTCACGCAGTTATCGGTGGCACGTAGCCACAGCTCTTTGCCCACCAGCGCAAAGGGGGCGGAATACAGCTTGTAGTCAAACTTGACGTGGCAGTCGCGGTGCAGCGTCACGCACTGCCAAACGTAACCGGTCACTGTCCGGCGTTCTTGCGAACTGATTGCAGGTACCAAAGAATGCGCCCTGATCAACAAACAGGACGGGGTCGGATATGGAAGAGACGCAGAGCGTGCTCAGGCGTGCAGTGTTGAGTGAACAGACTTGGGCTGAGGTACTGGATCGTTTTGACCGCGCTGGATTGACGATAGATGAATTTTGCAGCCGCGAAGGCATCAGTCGCAGCAGCCTTGCTCGCCGACGCACGCTTAGGAATAAACAGAGGGGAATCGCGTCCCCGCTGCGAACGAACAAGGTAGCCCCCACCACCGTGCCGAAGGCGGCGTTCGTTGATCTGGGCGACCTTGCTGGAGTGCACGGCAGCGGCAATGGAGCCATGGAGTTACGCATCGAACTCGGCTCGGGCATGAGTTTGCATCTGGTACGCCGGTAATGTTCTTTCCCGAGGGCCGCATTCGCGTGTTCCTGTATGGCCAAGCTGCCGATATGCGCCAGTCCTACGACGGCTTGTACGCTCTGGCACGCCAGGGGTTTGAAGTGGATGTGCTGGCCGGACACATGTTTGTTTTCATCAACCGGCGGCAAACACAGATGAAGGTGCTGTACTTTGACCGCAGCGGCTGGTGCCTGTGGTGCAAGCGTTTGGAGAGCGGCAAGTTCTCCCGTAAAGGCGTTCAAGGCGGCAGTGGCGAGATCGACTGCACGGCGCTCAAACTGATGCTCGAAGGCATCGAAGTGCGCCGACGCCACAAACATATATGAACGGCCAACTGCCCTTGCTGCTCGCAGGTCTTTGTAGGCACGAAGCGCATCTGCGGACGACCGGCTGCCTCGCAAATCGCTGCCGCATCGTTGGCGTCATTCTTCCCGCTTTTGCCTGCCATACGGTAGGGTGTAACGAAACTTCCGGCAATAAGTCTGGCATCTAAACCCATGGTACGAAGGCGACGTGCGACGTGATGTGCACCTCCACAGCTCTCCATTGCCACCAAGCAGCCTGAGGGCAAATCTGAGCACCAGGAGAAGAACCTATCCCGAGAATATGCCTTGGCCAACGTGACCTCCCCAAGCTGGGTGACGGCATGCACTTGGAAGTATTTCTTGGAAAGGTCAACACCGACCCGCACAATGACTGCATGCGAAATTTCGTTCATTGGATACCCCTTTCAGTTGATGAATGGACACTACATCCCGATCTTGGCTATCTTGTTGCGCCAGTGCAATCGCGGAAGTCCCTTCATATTCGAAAAGGTAAAACGAGCTGGTTCCCCCTCTGAAAGAAAGGGGTCTTTTGCGACCAGTGCGCTCAGAACCGGCTAAAGCGCTGCGCTCATCAGCTCCCTTGGAGGCAGCCAGCCCGGTAGCTTTTGAATACGCTGCAGCCAAGCGCGTACGTGTGGAGGAACCGTGAGTCCGACTTCGTCAGCCCAGAACAGGTATCCACAGAGGGCGCAATCGGCCACTGACAAATTTTCGTCGAGAATAAATGCTCGTCCGTCGCTCAGTTCGGCTTCAAGTCGCTGTATATCTCGCTGATACCGTGCCAGCAGCCATTCTTGCGTACCACTGGGGTACTCTTGCGGAGCGAACTGGCGTGCATACCGGAGGTTGGGCAACGATAGGCCCAGACGGTTTGCTTCCCAAAAAAGCCATTCGCGCACACGCGCCATGCGCTGTGGATTCTCGCCACCCATGCATTTCAGCCTCTCGGCGAGCAAGCACAAGATAGTGTCGGATTGCACAAAACTCTCGGTTCCCCATACCAGCACCGGCACCTCATTGAAGCGCGCCAAAGTACGAAATAGCTCTGGTCGCTGTTCATGCGGCAAAGAGATATCGACATGAACATCGTCGTGTTGAACCTGTCCGAAAATCAGTGCCAGACGTACCTTGTTGCTATGGTCAGATTCACGATTGCCGAATAAGGTGATGCCAGTTGGCGTGAACGGAGTCGTCATATTCTGTTTGCGGTAAGGACCGTGGTGAATGTCGGGAGAGCCAATCCGTGCGATAGACCTGCATTGCACCTGCTATACCCAGCAAATCAAGCACTTTCGAGGCCAAAAGCCCGCATTAAATATGCTTTATCCAGCTATGCTGTTGACGATTGGTTGACAGTCGTATCAATAACCGCATGCAGTTCTAAAAACAGCCAAACAACTGCTTGAACTCGCGAGGTGTGAGCTTGGACTTGCAAACACCAGCAACTATTCGTTGCAACAAAACGTCTGCACACGGCTCGTGGGGTGCCCACATAGCACTTGAAATCATCTTCTCAACGTGCGCTGCACTATCAATGCGCAAATGGCGATAGGCAATGTAGCTTGGGTGCTGAATAAACGGATGTTCGCCAGGATAAAGCTCACAGGCCGGATCGTGAGGAATGCCATCGCGAATACTCGTCGCACTAACAATAGACAATTGCGGAGCCGTACCGTAAGAGGGCACAACAACAGGCCCCAAAATCAAGACAAAGAGATGAAGGCCCGATGGCCCGGAGGGCACAAGTAAAGTATGCCCTGGAGAAGACTGCCACTCAGCCATCAGCAGGATATGTTCAGCACATTGCAGCGTTCAACTGTCGCTGCTCTGCAAGTCGATTCATTAAAGAAGATGCTTGGTCTTGGGAATAGCCCAACTTGGTGAACAACACATCGTAAGCAATGGGTCGACTTGAACCGTCAGGATCTTCCCATTCAGGGCAAGCATCTGAATGAGTGTATTTAACCAAATCCCAACGATCCCAGTGACCAAATTCATTCCAAGTCTCACCAAGAACTTCGAGATCGCTGTCACTCAGCCTCAATAAATCTTGCTCAGGGGAGCGAATTTTGCTCTCATCTCGAAGAGCAACTTCATGACCTGCGCGATCAGCAATCCAAGTCTCCCAGCCACCTTCTATCGAAAGACGGGCACCATTAATGTGCTCATAAGTCATGGATAGCACGGGGCCATTCGGCATAGCAACAAGACGATCACCAGTGATAGGCTCACCGTAACGCTGCAAAGACAGTCGTTCAGACAAATACATCAACTTAATTAATTTGATCAAAGGCAAGCGCCCACCCGCGCGAAAAAGCAGAAACGCAGCAGCTTCAGCCGCACGGCGTTCATCAAAAAGTGGAGCAAGTGCCATGATGGATATATTGTCGTCTAGAAATCTACCCAATGGGTACTGTTTAAGTGTACAGCTAAGACCTCGACATGTCAAATACTTGCTCAACGGTTTCTGGTTCGCCCATGCTTTCAGGCGGGATACGCCTGAAATCGGCTTAGGCCGATTTTCTTCACGCTACCGCCTTCATGAACAGTCCCCCGGACTGTTCACCGCTACATGGGCTCTGGTGGCATGGTTGGTACGCAAAGACCCTGTTTGTCTTTCAGGACGCGAGAAATGGGAAGGGTACGCGACCAGTGTCGCCGCGAACTAAAGCAATTGAAGTTCAACCAAGCGTGAATAAAGCGTAACCCGGTCAGCGTCAGTCAACGCGAAAGATGGGCCATAGGCGGCCAAAACCTCGAAAAGCTTTTCACGGCAAGGAAGATGTTGCGCAAGCAAGTAAATATCCGAAAGAGTACCGTCTGCAACCGCCTGCTGAAGGGACAGAACCGCAAATGCCGGGTCATTCTTGTACATCTCGGTCATTGCTTGGCCATGGTCACGATCTCTCATGTATTCCTTGCTACCAAAGTCAGAGACGAGAGTTTGCAGTGCAACCTGCACAGTTGGAAACCACACCGTTATGGAAAAAGCCCACACAAGGCGGGCTTTCCAAAACTATCGTACGTCCCTAGGGGGAAGCTCTCGCCCGCAAGTCCTAAGACTAACGGATCCATTGTACGACCCACGCTCCATGACGTCCAGTAAACAACAATTCCCTTTCTGCCTCTCGAATCGGAACTTACAAAGGCGCAACCATTTGTAGTCGCCGCGAAAACCAACTTTCGCGCGCGAAAGTCACATACCCGATGGGAGCCCCTGCATAACGAAAGAAAGAAAGAAAGAAATGAAGTAACCACTTTCGCGCGCGAAAGTCACTGCCGCGATTGACGTTCCTTAACCATCTTCTTTCGGAACTCGGTTTGTAAACCCTCCAAACGGGCCGTGTGCTCACCCTGGGTGAATACATCGCCACACGCAGGACAGAACATCCCTGAAACAGACGGAATAACCGTCTCGTATTCCTCCCACCGATAAACCCAATCACGCGTATTAGCAACAAAGAACCCGATTCCGCAACTGTGGCAATACCTTTCGTCGGGAGGCTTAGGAGTCACTTTCGCGCGCGAAAGTCGGCCCTTTCTGGCCAGGCCACTTTCGCCAGGACTAACCACTTCCGCTGACAATTGAGCAACTTTCACGCGCGAAAACGGGCTTTTTCATACTGCGCGAGACAGCATGGTAATCCCCCCGATAAACCAAAGGACCGAGAAGTAGAATTTTCTAAGAAGGAAGTTCTACGTGAAGAAGTCGAGATTTACGGATAGCCAGATCATGGCTGCATTGAAGCGTGTTGAAGCCGGTTTGCCGGTTCCTGATATCTGTCGTGAGTTGGGGATCAGCACCGCCACGTTCTACAAGTGGCGTGCCAAGTTTGGTGGCATGGACACATCCATGATGGCCCGCATGAAGGAACTCGAAGACGAGAACCGGCGGCTTAAGAAGATGTATCTGGAAGAGAAACTCAAGGCCGAGATCGCCAACGAGTACCTCGCAAAAAAGTAAGCCGGCCGTCTCGCCGGCGCGAGATGGCCAAAGAAGTCGTGCAGCAGCGTGGGCTTGCCATACGGGTCGCCTGTTCCGTGTTCTCAATCAGCGAATCCTGCTACCGCTACGAGTCCAAGCAAAACGCTGAGAATGAACTCATCGCTGATTGGTTGATGCGGCTGACGGACAACCACCGCAACTGGGGCTTTGGCCTGTGCTACCTGTATCTGCGCAATGTGAAGAGTTTCGGGTGGAACCATAAACGCGTGTACCGCATCTATCGTGAGCTGGAGTTGAACCTACGTATCAAGCCTAGGAAGCGCTTGGTGCGTGAGAAGCCCGAGCCTTTGGCTGTGCCAGAGGCCATCAATCAGGTCTGGTCGATGGACTTCATGCACGACAAGCTGGAGGACGGCCGTAACCTGCGCTTGTTCAATGTCATCGACGACTTCAACCGTGAGGCGCTGGGCATTGAGGTGGACTTCTCGCTGCCGTCGGAGCGGGTGATCCGAGCATTGAAGCAGATCATTTCCTGGCGTGGCAAGCCGCAAGTGATTCGATGTGACAACGGGCCCGAGAACATCAGTGGCACCATCCAGAACTGGGCCGAGGAATGGGGCATCCGGTTTGAATATATCCAGCCGGGCAAGCCACAGCAGAATGCCTATGTCGAACGGTTTAACAGGACTGTTCGATACGAATGGCTATCCCAGTATTACTGGTCCAGTATTGAAGAAGTTCAGGACTTCGCCACGCAGTGGATGTGGTCCTACAATCACGACCGCCCGAATATGGCCCTGGGCGGTTTCACCCCAATGCAGCACTTGGCCATGGCTGCATAACCGTTCTACTTTTAGGTCCGGTGGAAATTGGGGGGATTACCGCATCACCAAGCGAGGCGACACCTACCTGCGAACCCTGCTTATTCAGGGCGCGAAGTCCGCCGTCATGAGTGCAGGCAAGCGCAGTGACCGAATCAGTAAGTGGTTGTTGCAACTCAAGGAGCGCATTGGCTGGCAAAAGACTGTCGTCGCGCTGGCCAACAAAAACGCCAGAATACTTTGGAGCGTGTTGACAAGGGGAACAACGTTCGACCCCAATCACGTCCCAACCTATCCAGGTGCGGTGTCAGCCGCGTAGGCACAGCTAGATCACGCAACCAACATGTTGATTTTTAGCCAACAGACGTGCGCTCGAAGATGCTCACCACAGGTCAGACCGGCAGCAGATGAACTCGACATTCCCTCAGTGGCAGGCAGTGCCTGATCACGCTTTTCGAATGGAGTCCTGCTGAGCGGTTCGTATCTGGGGCCTCGGTGAAACTCACCGAAACAAGCCCGCCTGTAGATGTGCAGTCTGTCCTTGCTTGGTGTCGCTCCAGAGCAAACGTTAACTGGTCATATTTCCAATATCGGTTTGCGAGAGTTAGAAAAATACCGCTCTTGACTTAACTGGAAGTCCCTGTAGAGGGGATGGGCGTATTTAGCCTAACTGGCCGGGAATCCCCATCTTGCGGCGGTAGACCATCGCTGGCATCGTCAGCCACATGCAACCAATCCCCAACTTTTTTGAAGTCGCCCAGCGCCGGCCCAGCACACCATTGATCCGGCATGGCAAAGAATTCTGGCAACAAGCAGTGCGTGATCAAGAGACTTCAGGGCTCAGCCTGAGCCAGTTCTGTCTTGAGCGCGGGTTTGCTAAGGCGACCTTTTCCAATGGCGCAAGGCGTTGAAGCAGCAGGCGCAGTCCGCAATGCCAGCACCCCAGCCAGAGACCCAATCGCTGCCCGGTTTCCTGGCTGTGCCGCTGGAGTCGGTGCAGGCCAGTGCGGCCACTGCGCCGGCTCCGCTTGCAACGTGAAGTGATGCCGAACATCACTGCAACGACGCCAAGATAGCCATCAAACTCGGTGGCGTTGATGTGGTCCTCAGCGGCCACTATGCCGATCGTGTCATGCGCATCATCACCGAGCGCCTGAGCAGCGGCGGCTTTCGGTAGGGCTGGCCATGCTGGTGAACTCCAATACCTGCGCATGGATCTGCGAGCATCCGGTGGACATGCGCAAGTCTATTGATGCACTGGCCGTTCTGGTGGAGCCCCTGTTAAACGCCAACCCGCTTTCGGGCCATCTCTTTGTCTTTTTGTGCCGCCACCGCATCCGCGTCAAGATCCTCTACTGGGACCGCACCGGCTTTGCACTTTGGTACAAGCGCCTGGAAGGTGCGCGCTTTGCACACCCCGGCGAGATCGCCAAGGCAGGCCTGAACATGGCGCAGTTGTCGGCTTGGATGGAGGGCATGCCGATTGCGCAAAGCTGCTTCAAAACGGTGAACGCAACGCGCGTCAGTTGAGCCGTTTGGGCGGGTAATTTCCGCTCTCTGACACAGCGTGTTTTATTGCCGATTTCTCCTCTGATTTCGTCAACGTCTGCACTCCTAAAACGTTAATAGGAGTTGCTCGCTCTGGCTCCTTTGAACGTCGACATACTGCCTGATGATTGTGCAGTTTTGAAGGGGCTCCTGGTCAAACTGCATGCGCAATATGGCGCCGCCATTGAGGCCATGCATCAGCAGATCTTGAAGCTGCGTCATGCCCAGTTTGTCTCCAGCAGTGAACACCTGAGCACGCAGACCGATCTCTTCGCCGAGATACTCGATTTGCCACTACCACCCGTGGTCAAGCAAAATATTTCGTACGAGCGCCAACGCAAGGGCCGCCCTGCATTGCCAAAGGACCTGCCACGCCAACGCATCGAGTACCACCTCGATGACCAACAGATGGCCGAGTTCGATAGCGTAAAACCCATCGGCGAGGAAGTGAGCGAAACCCTGCAGTACACACCAGCACGATTGGTGGTGCTGGAGCATGCCCGCATCAAGTAAGCCTGCACCAAGGACGGTCAGAGCACGGTGCGCACGGCCTATGCACAACCATCGCCATTGCCCAAGTGCAATGCCGACGCCAGCCTGCTGGCACAGATACTGACGGCCACCTTTGCCGACCACGTGCCGCTGAACCGCCAGTCCATGATTTTTGGACGCCATGGTTTTCCCGTGCCGCGCTCCACCTTGGATGACTGGAAGCTTGGCAGTGCCGAGTTGCTCGAGGTCCTGCGGGCGCCGCTGATTGCGCACACCTTGTCGGCACCACGCCTGCATAGCGACGACACCACGGTGCGACTGCGTGATGCCAACAAGGACACCACGCACACCAGCAGGCTGTGGGCCTATTTGGGCGCCGGTCAGCGCCAGAGTAACCGGTCACTGTCCGGCGTTCTTGCGAACTGATTGCAGGTACCAAAGAATGCGCCCTGATCAACAAACAGGACGGGGTCGGATATGGAAGAGACGCAGAGCGTGCTCAGGCGTGCAGTGTTGAGTGAACAGACTTGGGCTGAGGTACTGGATCGTTTTGACCGCGCTGGATTGACGATAGATGAATTTTGCAGCCGCGAAGGCATCAGTCGCAGCAGCCTTGCTCGCCGACGCACGCTTAGGAATAAACAGAGGGGAATCGCGTCCCCGCTGCGAACGAACAAGGTAGCCCCCACCACCGTGCCGAAGGCGGCGTTCGTTGATCTGGGCGACCTTGCTGGAGTGCACGGCAGCGGCAATGGAGCCATGGAGTTACGCATCGAACTCGGCTCGGGCATGAGTTTGCATCTGGTACGCCGGTAATGTTCTTTCCCGAGGGCCGCATTCGCGTGTTCCTGTATGGCCAAGCTGCCGATATGCGCCAGTCCTACGACGGCTTGTACGCTCTGGCACGCCAGGGGTTTGAAGTGGATGTGCTGGCCGGACACATGTTTGTTTTCATCAACCGGCGGCAAACACAGATGAAGGTGCTGTACTTTGACCGCAGCGGCTGGTGCCTGTGGTGCAAGCGTTTGGAGAGCGGCAAGTTCTCCCGTAAAGGCGTTCAAGGCGGCAGTGGCGAGATCGACTGCACGGCGCTCAAACTGATGCTCGAAGGCATCGAAGTGCGCCGACGCCACAAACGCTACCAACACCCTGCGCGGAGGTGACGATGTGCCCATTTTCAATCCGGAGAAGCACTCTTTTGCTTTGTCCCTAAAGGCCGCAAGATAAGGCCCATGTCGATGCCCAATACCAGCACTCCCACATTTACCGTCGAAACGGTCATGGGGCTGTCGCCGCAGAGCATCGCGCAGACACTGCAAGCACAGGCCGCCAGCATCAGCGCGCTGGAGCAGCAGCTCGAATGGTTCAAACGCCAACTCTTTGGCAAGAAGAGCGAGCGCTTTGCACCCTTGCCCGATGCGCAGCAAATGCACCTGGGGCAACTCCTGGGCGACCTCCCTGCCACTGATGCGCCCGAAGCCGACTCCGACTCCAACACCATCCCTGCACACCAGCGACGCAAACCCCGCAGCAACTTTGCCGACGAGGGCACGCCCGCATCGTTCTTTGACGAAACCAAGGTGCCCGTGCACACCATCGAGCTGGCCAACCCCGAGACCAAAGACCTCTCGCCCGATCAGTACGAGGTTGTCAGCCAGAAGGTCAGCCACCGCTTGGCACAGCGCCCCGGTGCCTATGTGGTGCTGAAGTATGTGCGCTCTGTCATCAAGCGCCACGACACGCAAACCCTGCACTGTGCGGGCGCGCCAACAGGCATCATTGAGGGCAGCCGCGCTGACGTGAGCTTGCTCGCAGGCGTTGTTGTTGACAAGTTTGCCTGGCACATTCCGCTGTACCGGCAGCACCAGCGCCTGAGCCAAGCGGGCTTCAAACTCAGCCGGGCGTGGCTGACGCAACTGGCGCAAAAGACCATTTCCCTGCTGGAGCCGATTTACGACACGCAGCTCGAGTCGATCCGCAACAGCCGGGTCAAGGCAATGGACGAGACCCCCATCAAGGCCGGGCGCAGTGGGCCCGGCAAGATGAAGGCGGCCTACTTCTGGCCTGTGTACGGCGAACTCGATGAGGTGTGCTTTGCCTATTTCGAGTCGCGCCGCCACGAGCACGTACAGCAGGCATTGGGGCTGCCAGGGGCCACAGATGCCGTGTTGCTCACTGACGGCTATGAGGCCTATGCACGTTACGCTGCCAAGACCGGCATTACGCATGCCCAATGCTGGGCGCACTGCAGGCGTGGCTTCTTTGAAGCTCTAGGGGCCGAGCCACAGGCCGCTGGCCAGGCGCTGCAGCAAATTGGCGAGATTTACGCCCAGGAAGAAGCCATTCGTGAACGTGACCTCTACGGGGATGCCAAACGAGAGCACCGTCTAAGCCACAGCAAACCGCTGGTGCAGAACTTCTTTGAATGGGTGGATTTGCAGTTCGAGCGGCAAGGCTTCCTGCCCAGCAATCCGTTGACCAAGGCATTGGCCTATGCACGCGAGCGCCGCGCGCAACTGCAGGTGTTTCTGGGCGATGCGGATGTGGCCATGGATACGAACCATCTGGAACGCGCCTTGCGCGCGATACCAATGGGCAGGCGCAATTGGTTATTCTGCTGGACGGAGGTGGGCGCCAAGCGCGCGGGCATCATGCAGAGCCTGATCGTGACATGCCGTTTACATGACATTGACCCCTACACCTACCTGGTTGATGTCTTGCAACGCGTAGGCCACCACCCCGCCTCCAGAGTTTCAGAACTGACGCCTCGTCAATGGAAGCAGCACTTCGCCGAGAATCCATTGCGTTCACCATTACACGGTTTGGTAACGTAGGCAATAACGCCGGACAGTGACCGGTTACTTACCGGCGTACCAGATGCAAACTCATGCCCGAGCCGAGTTCGATGCGTAACTCCATGGCTCCATTGCCGCTGCCGTGCACTCCAGCAAGGTCGCCCAGATCAACGAACGCCGCCTTCGGCACGGTGGTGGGGGCTACCTTGTTCGTTCGCAGCGGGGACGCGATTCCCCTCTGTTTATTCCTAAGCGTGCGTCGGCGAGCAAGGCTGCTGCGACTGATGCCTTCGCGGCTGCAAAATTCATCTATCGTCAATCCAGCGCGGTCAAAACGATCCAGTACCTCAGCCCAAGTCTGTTCACTCAACACTGCACGCCTGAGCACGCTCTGCGTCTCTTCCATATCCGACCCCGTCCTGTTTGTTGATCAGGGCGCATTCTTTGGTACCTGCAATCAGTTCGCAAGAACGCCGGACAGTGACCGGTTACGTTGCAATGACCGGTTGAATCCAAGGCCGCGTACTTTGCCAAGCTATCCGGGTAAGGTACGCGTTTATCCAGCGCCACGAACGTGCCCATAGCGTGCGCAGGATGTGTGCGGTGATGGATGTGCATCCCAGCGGCTACTACGCATGGAGGCGTGAACCCATCGGTGAGAAGCGTCGAGATGACCAACGCCTGCTGGGGCTACTCAAGCAGGCTTGGCTGGAGAGCGGCTGCGTTTACGGCTATCGCAAACTCACGCTGGATATGCGCGACCTGGGCGAGCAATGCGGCAAGCACCGTGTTGCCCGACTGTTGCGCTGCGAAGGTATACGCTCACAAACAGGGTACCGGCGCCGCTCAAGTGCACGCGGCGGCAAACCTGCTGTGGTTGCCCCCAATCACCTGAATCGGCAGTCCACCCCGGATCAGCCCAATAGGTCCTGGGTCACGGACATCACCTACATCCGTACACATGAAGGCTGGCTGTACTTGGCCGTGGTGATCGATTTATTCTCCAGACAGGTCATTGGCTGGTCCATGGGCAGTCGAATAGATACAGACTTGGTGCTCAATGCACTCTTGATGGCGCTGTGGCGCCGACAGCCCCAGGAATCGGTACTGGTGCATTCAGATCAAGGGTGCCGGTTCACAGGACATGCTTGGCAAACCTTTTTGCGCGATCACAACTTGATCAGCAGCATGAGTCGGCGAGGTAACTGCCATGACAACGCGGTGGCCGAGAGCTTCTTCCAGTTGCTCAAGCGCGAACGCGTTCGCCGTCAGATCTATCTCACCCGGCAAGACGCTAGGGCCGATGTCTTCAATTACATCGAGATGTTTTACAACCCCAAGCGTCGGCACAATACCGCTGGCGACATCTCGCCGGTAGAGTTCGAGAAACGCTATTTCCAACGGCTCGGAGGTGTCTAGTAAATCCGGGGCGATTCAAGCGTGAGCGATGTCACACAAGGCCATGGTCTGCTGCATGGCCAGGAGAGCGTGGTGTTTGCCGATGCGGGCTACCAGGGTGCCGGCAAGCGCCCGGAGGCCACCGCTGTCCAGTGGCAAGTGGCCATGCGTCCGGGCAAGCGTCGTGCCTTGGCCAGCATTGGCTGGGGTGCCTTGCTTGAGCAAGCTGAAAAGCTCAAGGCCAGCGTGCGCGCCAAGGTCGAGCATCCGTTTCGAGTGATCAAGCGCCAGTTTGGCCACGTCAAGGTGCGCTACCGGGGTCTGGCCAAGAACACAGCGCAACTGGTCACGCTGTTCGCGCTATCGAACCTGTGGATGGTGGGCAAACGAATTTTGCAGGACCTGCAGGCATGAGTGCGCCCGCAATTCGGGCAAGAGCCCGAATGGGGGCTAAAACATGCCCGTAGAAGGGGAAATTGACGCCAAATTCGGCGGCGGTTTCATCATGTGAACAAGTCCCCCTCAACGGCAGCTCCTGAGGCTGTTGTGCAGACCCTCCCTAACATCCATGCGAGTTGAGGAGGTTTTGCGGGGCTAATTATTTTTCAAATACCTAGATTTCAGTGTAGTTACTTTCGGCATGTAAATTTTAATTTACAAATTAATCTCGTAATTAAAACTTGCAGTTCTTAAAAATCGGCAAAAAATTAACTTTTAAAATCTCAAAGAATGAAAGAAATTGCAAGCTTTAAAATGACGAATATAGTATATTTATATTGGCTAAAAATGATATTATAACACATGCGTGCAGCATGTCCAGTAGCCCAAATTTATCTAGGCAGATCTAATTTGACTTTGGGTAAGTCAGATAATTATGTGTGAGCATCAAAGATTAATGCAGGAAGCCTAAAACTACAAAAATGGAATTTTCAAAATTAAATTTGCTTGAAACTTTTGATTACTATGACGAGTCTATTTCGTTGATTGACTTGATTGAGTCTGCAATTAAAGAGCAGCTGTTGCGGCATAGAGAAATTAAACTTTGCCGACACAGTGCTTGTAATCAAGATGGTCCAATTTATATTAAAAGCAAATATGGTTTGTTGAAAATAGCTCTTCAGATTTTATTTGATTCATTTCCAACTGGAAATCTACCGCTTAAAATAGACGTAGAAATGCTGCCAGGCGATAAAAAATTTGTTGCATTGAGCGGTAATGTCGGAGGAGGAGATCGTCTAAAGCAAATTGGTGAGCCTGAATTGCAGGTGTTACCGCACTTAAATTCCACCATATTGCTGGATTTAGCAAGCCTGATAACAAATCTGCATGGAGGACAGCTTGAGGTGCTCAAATGTAGAGTTGGTAACTGTCCTCGCTCGGATATTTATTCGTTTTTGTTAATGTTGCCAATTTGCAATTATTTGAAAATTAATGATTCTTTAAGTAAGCCAAGAAACACCGTGCTGAAACCAACCGGTGGAGTCAATGTACATTCAGGTATTAACTCGGATCTCCCTATAACATTTTCATTATCTCGGCAAGAGATAGAGTATTTAAATGAGATTGCACTAAATCTGGCTGATCGAGAAATCTAAAGGAAGGATAGGAAAAATGAAAAAAGTTCTGCTTGTCGACGACAAAGAGATAAATCGCAAACTCCTTTCAATTCACCTTGTGGCTGGTTATGAGGTATTTGAAGCGTGTAATGGCATTCAGGCACTAGAAATAATTAAGCGTGAAAAGCCATACGCCGTCTTGCTTGATATCATGATGACGGGAGAGCTAGATGGTTTGGACGTATTGAACTCCATTAAAACCGATCCAGTCCTAAAAGATATATTGGTTGCTATGGTTACCGTACGAGATAAAGAAAAAGATATCAAGGTTGGCGAGAAATATGGTGCAGATGCTTATTTCTCCAAACCCTTTGATACAAAAAAAATCCTTCATTGGCTAAGTGCGGGTTGAATCGCAACAAATCATGATATTTATGCAAAAATTCTGCTGTGAATATGAATATGAATATGAATATGAATATGAATATGAATATGAATATGAATATGAAGATTCAGATGATGGGGAAGTCTGCCATCCTTTGCATTTAAGGAAGTTCTCAACCATATTAAGATTTTTTGTTTAGCTTATTTATGTCTGATCCATTTTTTGCCTCTGGCGCGAGTAGTATCAATTCTACGAGTCAAATTCATGCGAAAAAAGATGATTATCCAAATACAGGCAATCAGCGCGATTTAAAGTCGAGTTTGCCCGCTCGAAATCGATCTGTTTATGGTGGCTGCATTACAGGTCAGGTTGGGGGCTCCAACGCAGTGAGCTACAAGAATATATTTGGTTTTAAACCAAGCGAAAGAGGTATATATACTGCGCAAATTTGCTCTCGCATAATGCAGAATTATTTGGTGAGTATATCAAATGCATCAAATAACTATATTGCAAATGAACCTACTTCACATTGGAGCGAAAGCGCGGAAGCGATAGCTTCAATTATACAGGCTCTTTTACCTTCAATTCTATTGCTCATCGATCCTTGTTTCCAGAAACATCAAAGACTGCAGCAATATGTAAAAACTTTGGCAAATCAATTAAGTGGGAACGAGAAGTATAAAGAATCTCTTAGTCTTTGTAATGTTGATTTTTTGTCTAAACTTGTTCCGTTGTACAATGTGGGTATAGCCTGCATATCAAATGACATTATCAATAAAACGCAGCCGCTTACACCCAACGAGTCGAGTCTATTGAAGACCTATCCGCTACTCGGGCTAGATCTTTTTGAGGAGGTTGAAAGTTGTCTTGGTTTCAACTTAGGTTTTTTTAGGTTAGCAAAGGAAATTATTAGTTCTCATCGGGAGTTATGGGATGGCTCTGGTTATCCGTTTGGCTTAAGTGGGGAATTTATACCGATCACAGCTCGAATTTTGGCAGTTGCAGAAGCATATGACATTGCGACTTTTAGCTGCCTTAGAGGCCAAAGCTTGACACATGATAGTGCGCTAGATGTACTAATTGAACGTTCGGGCTCAATGTACGATCCAGAAGTAATTCATGCATTTATTGAAGTGGAAGACGAAATCCGCTATTTTAGTGAAAATCCAAATTCCTGCTCACAAGGTGCTAGCAAGTCTTTTCTATCAAATGAAATCATCTTTAAACCAGAACTCTTACTTAAAGATGTGAAGATAAAACTGGATTCCTTGCATGTTGAATCGCTTCCCTATATTTTGGCGATTCTTTCCGAATCATCCTCTGCATTCAGCCCGATATCGGATGTGGTTCTCCCTTTACTTGCCGATGATGTTCCAATAACTTTCGGGCCGACTCATCGAGCGTTAGTTGAACTATATGATCTTAGGCATAGCAGTAACTATATTGAGACTGAAGAGCATCTCGACAAATTAGATATTTTTAAGGCATGCCATAATAGTAGGGCCGCGAATGTTGCGTTGAGATTCTTGAGTGACCTTCCCGCTTTTATGCCTACATCGGCTCTGAATCAAAGATTGCGGTAATGAGATTTGTAAAATATCAAGCCCTTTATCGGATCATTTCTGCTGACTTTTGTATTTATCCTACCGTTGGTATTTGTGTATTTTGAGGCCCCATGTGAAATTTCTCTGAGTCCTTGCGTGCAATTACGCTTTACTAGACTGAGGTAGAGTGATTTTTATTTCTTAAATTCCCAGTAGGATGCGCCTAGAAATTTGTTACATTGGCTTTGACCCGAACAACTGACCCAAGTGCCTGTTGCGCCGCAATCAGTTTACAGTCGTAGGTCCTCCCGCTGTCATTAAATCAAATTCCAAACGTTCAGCGCTTCTGTGCTGTAATATCCTGTTGATATATCTCGACATATGCGTTCTGTGTGGGCCTGCGAGACTGGGTGTGATCGGGTCTACACACTTGGTCTTAGTCTATTCTGCCAGCCCATATTCAATTAATTCAAAGGCATCTGTCCTGAGGGATGTTCAGCTGTGCATTGCGCGACACTACGAGGTCGTTAAATGGCCTGATGACTAGGGAAGGTCTGCATAAGTCAGCCGATGGCGAGCTCATGCGTTAAACGGTCATGAAACAACAAAGCCTTGCCACAGCTGGTTTCGAGTTGGCCACCAAGCGCACTCGCAAGCGTGAGTTCCTTGACGAGATGAACCTGGTGGTTCCTTGGGCGGAATTGGTGGGGCTGATCCAGCCGCACGCGCCGTCTGGCAAGACAGGCCGGCCGCCCTTTGCCGTGGAGACCATGCTGCGCCTTCACTTCATGCAACAGTGGTTCGGCCTGAGCGATCCGGCCATGGAAGAGGCCTTGCACGACGTGCCTCTTTACTGCCAGTTCGCCCAGCTTGACCCGGGCCTGAGCCGCCTGCCTGACGAGAGCACCATCCTGCGCTTTCGCCACCTACTCGAAGAGCACGATCTGAGCCTTCAGATCATGGCCGCCATCAACGCCACGCTGGCCAAGAAGGGCCTGATGCTCAAGACTGGCACGGTGGTCGATGCCACCTTGATCGCCGCGCCCAGCTCGACCAAGAACAAAGAGGGCGAGCGAGACCCCGAGATGCACCAGGCCAAGAAGCGACGTCCCCCAGTTTCAGTAGCACTTGGGTTTGGAGTCCGGGGTTAATTTAACTGGTTTCTGAATCAGTGTTTTTGCATAGGCGGCCGGTGTCAGTCCGCCCAGTGATCTCTTCGGTCTCTCCTCGTTGTATTCCTTCCTCCATGCTTCAACGATCACACGGGCATGCGGCAGACTGGTGAACCAGTGCTCATTCAGGCATTCATCGCGGAATCGCCCGTTGAATGATTCGATATAGGCGTTCTGGTTGGGCTTGCCGGGTTCGATCAGAAATAACTGAACACCCCGTGCATGGGCCCATGTCAGCATGGCCCGGCGTAACCGGTCACTGTCCGGCGTTCTTGCGAACTGATTGCAGGTACCAAAGAATGCGCCCTGATCAACAAACAGGACGGGGTCGGATATGGAAGAGACGCAGAGCGTGCTCAGGCGTGCAGTGTTGAGTGAACAGACTTGGGCTGAGGTACTGGATCGTTTTGACCGCGCTGGATTGACGATAGATGAATTTTGCAGCCGCGAAGGCATCAGTCGCAGCAGCCTTGCTCGCCGACGCACGCTTAGGAATAAACAGAGGGGAATCGCGTCCCCGCTGCGAACGAACAAGGTAGCCCCCACCACCGTGCCGAAGGCGGCGTTCGTTGATCTGGGCGACCTTGCTGGAGTGCACGGCAGCGGCAATGGAGCCATGGAGTTACGCATCGAACTCGGCTCGGGCATGAGTTTGCATCTGGTACGCCGGTAATGTTCTTTCCCGAGGGCCGCATTCGCGTGTTCCTGTATGGCCAAGCTGCCGATATGCGCCAGTCCTACGACGGCTTGTACGCTCTGGCACGCCAGGGGTTTGAAGTGGATGTGCTGGCCGGACACATGTTTGTTTTCATCAACCGGCGGCAAACACAGATGAAGGTGCTGTACTTTGACCGCAGCGGCTGGTGCCTGTGGTGCAAGCGTTTGGAGAGCGGCAAGTTCTCCCGTAAAGGCGTTCAAGGCGGCAGTGGCGAGATCGACTGCACGGCGCTCAAACTGATGCTCGAAGGCATCGAAGTGCGCCGACGCCACAAACGCTACCAACACCCTGCGCGGAGGTGACGATGTGCCCATTTTCAATCCGGAGAAGCACTCTTTTGCTTTGTCCCTAAAGGCCGCAAGATAAGGCCCATGTCGATGCCCAATACCAGCACTCCCACATTTACCGTCGAAACGGTCATGGGGCTGTCGCCGCAGAGCATCGCGCAGACACTGCAAGCACAGGCCGCCAGCATCAGCGCGCTGGAGCAGCAGCTCGAATGGTTCAAACGCCAACTCTTTGGCAAGAAGAGCGAGCGCTTTGCACCCTTGCCCGATGCGCAGCAAATGCACCTGGGGCAACTCCTGGGCGACCTCCCTGCCACTGATGCGCCCGAAGCCGACTCCGACTCCAACACCATCCCTGCACACCAGCGACGCAAACCCCGCAGCAACTTTGCCGACGAGGGCACGCCCGCATCGTTCTTTGACGAAACCAAGGTGCCCGTGCACACCATCGAGCTGGCCAACCCCGAGACCAAAGACCTCTCGCCCGATCAGTACGAGGTTGTCAGCCAGAAGGTCAGCCACCGCTTGGCACAGCGCCCCGGTGCCTATGTGGTGCTGAAGTATGTGCGCTCTGTCATCAAGCGCCACGACACGCAAACCCTGCACTGTGCGGGCGCGCCAACAGGCATCATTGAGGGCAGCCGCGCTGACGTGAGCTTGCTCGCAGGCGTTGTTGTTGACAAGTTTGCCTGGCACATTCCGCTGTACCGGCAGCACCAGCGCCTGAGCCAAGCGGGCTTCAAACTCAGCCGGGCGTGGCTGACGCAACTGGCGCAAAAGACCATTTCCCTGCTGGAGCCGATTTACGACACGCAGCTCGAGTCGATCCGCAACAGCCGGGTCAAGGCAATGGACGAGACCCCCATCAAGGCCGGGCGCAGTGGGCCCGGCAAGATGAAGGCGGCCTACTTCTGGCCTGTGTACGGCGAACTCGATGAGGTGTGCTTTGCCTATTTCGAGTCGCGCCGCCACGAGCACGTACAGCAGGCATTGGGGCTGCCAGGGGCCACAGATGCCGTGTTGCTCACTGACGGCTATGAGGCCTATGCACGTTACGCTGCCAAGACCGGCATTACGCATGCCCAATGCTGGGCGCACTGCAGGCGTGGCTTCTTTGAAGCTCTAGGGGCCGAGCCACAGGCCGCTGGCCAGGCGCTGCAGCAAATTGGCGAGATTTACGCCCAGGAAGAAGCCATTCGTGAACGTGACCTCTACGGGGATGCCAAACGAGAGCACCGTCTAAGCCACAGCAAACCGCTGGTGCAGAACTTCTTTGAATGGGTGGATTTGCAGTTCGAGCGGCAAGGCTTCCTGCCCAGCAATCCGTTGACCAAGGCATTGGCCTATGCACGCGAGCGCCGCGCGCAACTGCAGGTGTTTCTGGGCGATGCGGATGTGGCCATGGATACGAACCATCTGGAACGCGCCTTGCGCGCGATACCAATGGGCAGGCGCAATTGGTTATTCTGCTGGACGGAGGTGGGCGCCAAGCGCGCGGGCATCATGCAGAGCCTGATCGTGACATGCCGTTTACATGACATTGACCCCTACACCTACCTGGTTGATGTCTTGCAACGCGTAGGCCACCACCCCGCCTCCAGAGTTTCAGAACTGACGCCTCGTCAATGGAAGCAGCACTTCGCCGAGAATCCATTGCGTTCACCATTACACGGTTTGGTAACGTAGGCAATAACGCCGGACAGTGACCGGTTACGGCCCGGCTGCAGAACTCTTTCCCGTTGTCGGCCCTGATTGCTTTGGGTAAGCCTCGCGTGGTGCTCAGTTGCTCCAGGATGCGTACGAGCTGATTCCCGCCCAATGCACGCTCCGGCACGATCGCCACGGCCTCATGGGTTGCGTCATCCACTACCGTCAGGTTCTTGATGCTGCGCCCCTCTGCCGTGCGGTCAAACACGAAGTCCATCGACCACACTTGGTTAGCTGCCGTGGGGCGCTCCAATGGATGCCGATCTGCCAGTGGGATCTTCTTGCGCTTGCGCTTCTTCACTTGCAAGCCTGCTTCGGCGTACAGCCGGTCCACGCGCTTGTGGTTGACCAGTTCACCGGCCTGGCGCAGCTTCAGATAGATCATGCCTGCACCGTAGCGGCGATGCCGCTGGGCCAAGGCGATGATCTTTTCCTTGAGTGCGCAGTTGCGATCCTGAGCTGGCTCATAACGGTAGGCACTCGCGCTCATGCCAATAACGCGCAAGGAGCGACGCTCGCTCAGTCCATGGCTGACCATGTGGCGCACCAGTTCACGTCTGGCCGGTGCGCTCACCACTTTTTTATCAAGGCTTCTTTCGTCACCTCGTTCTCCAGCATAGCTTCGGCCAACAGCCTCTTTAGACGTGCGTTTTCGGTCTCCAGCTCTTTGAGGCGTTTGGCATCGGATACGTTCATGCCGCCAAACTTGCTGCGCCAGAGGTAATAGCTGGCCCCGCAGAAGCCATGCCTGCGGCAAAGCTCCGCCACCGCCAGACCCGCTTCGGCTTCCCGAGGGAAGCCAATGATTTGTTCTTCCGTAAATCTCTTCTTCACGTCCAATCTCCTGTCGTATGGGATTGGACTCCAACATCATTTGCTACTCAAATATGGGGGGACGTCGCTTTTGTGCAGACCCTCCCCAGAGTAGTGGGCAAGGTGGTATCAATCTCAGTGCGTAGACTTTTCTGTTTGAATTCGTCAATAATATTGAAGGTGACAGACCAACCCGCTGACCATCACGCGTTCGGCATTTAGTGACAATTTGGCCGTTGTTGAGCTGCTGACTCGCTTGGAGGGGGGCTGCCTGTTGGGTCTGTGTAGTTTCTTCGCACCCAGCCGGGTGCGGATTTAGTTTGGCTTGGCAGTACACGCGCCATAACACCGTCTAGTCAACGTCCCATTATCAGTAGCGCTGGGCTGTGTAGGCCGTTGTTAATTTAATTGTTTGCTGTAGTTGTGTTTTTCTACAGGATACCGGTGTTAGGCTGCTCAGTGAGCTCTTCGGTCTTTGCTCGTTGTATTCCTTTCTCCAGGTTTCTAGGATTACACGGGCATGCAGGTAATCGTCCCCTAGAACCCAAGGTCTGAGAAGTAGAATTTTTTCCAACGGAAGAAGTTCTACATGAGGAAGTCAAAGTTCACCGACAGCCATATCATGGATGCGGTCAAACGGGTCAAAGCGGGCTTTGCGGTGCCCGACATTTTCCGGGAGCTGGGCATCAGCACCGCGACGTTTTACAAGTGGCGAGCCAAATACGGCGGCATGGACGTGCCGATGATGGCGCGCATGAAAGAAGAAGTCCAGGACTTTGCAACGAAGTGGATGTGGTCTTACAACCATGACCGACCCAATATAGCCTTGGGCGGATTTACACCAAAGCAGCGACTGGCCATGGCTGCGTAACGTTTCTACTTCTACGACCCTTGCAAAAGGGGAGGATTCCCTAGTCAGGATCATTCACCTGGGCATAGCCCAAGCAATGGGCCAGTATCTGGGCACCTCGCGCTTGCGCGTGGCTCTCACTCTCCAGCACAAGACATGCCGCTCCTTCACCTAGCACCAAGCCTTCACGACTTTGCTCAAAGGGCCCAAGCCAGGCTGCTTTCGGATCATTGGGATTGAGTTTGGCCAACGCACCCAATGACTCCCAAGCTTTGACGACACCGGGAACGATCAACGCTTCAGATCCTCCGACGATGTGAATCGCCCCGGAATTCCAGAACCGGCCTCGCTCGAGGTTATGACGCTGCGGGTCAACGAATTCTCGATGGCACGCAGCTGGGATTCGAAATCTGTTTCAACCAGTCCCATGTCGCTACTCAGTATGAACGCGCCGGGTTTGAGGCGTGAGTCCCTTTCCACAACCAGCGTTTGTAGCGGCGGTGATTCTCGCAGCAGGTCGGTGACAGCTGCGCAGAGGGCATCGTAGTGGTTCGGATGAACGTGCAGCGTGGCCTGCGTTTCCTGGCGTAGGGCTTTGAGCGCCTTGCCCACGGCCAGTGTGGCGCGTTCATGGTCGCTGTACTGAGAAAAGATCGACCGAACCGCATTGATGACGACGCTCACGAGTTCCTGCTCGATGTCTGCCATGTATGCATCCCGAATGGCGATGGCCTCCAATAGGAGGCGGGATTTTTCCTGGGCGGCAGCTTCTGCACTTTCGCGGCGGATATTCTCAGCCTGCTCGGTTGCCTGATGGTTCGCCGCTTCCAGCAATTGCGCAGCTTCTGCTTTCGCATCGGTCAAAATGCTGGATGCCAGACGCAGGCAGCTGGCATCCTCGCGACGAATGATCTTTCCCGATTTCATGCCGCCTCTCCGGGGGCATCGAGCGCACCCGCCAGAATGGGCTCGGCTTCCCGCAGCACACGCTGCAAGAGGGCGCCACTGGGCGCCATCACAAGTAGACGAGGGGTCGACGCGTCGCGATCGAATGTATTTAGCCGGGCGGACAAGCGCGCGGCGAGCATTGGATGGTCGCATTCAATGCCATGGCAATAGGCGTGCAATGCGGCCCTGCCAGCTTCGCGCACGGCTGTGCCCGCTTGCTCCGGGTCTTCGAACCAGTATGGCGGAACGGCCAACATGCCGACGAGGGGTGCGCGCAGCATGCCGAAAAGGTACAGCTCTTGCCCCAGCTTTTCACGGAAGATGGCCATGCGCCTTCCATCCAGCACCTTGCGCAAGGTGGCCGCCGCACCCAATACACCCACGTGGTCGGCGAATCGCTGCAAGCGCGTTACAGGTATGGAGAGCAGTGTCCAGGCCAGGACATAGGAGTGCCCAAGGTTTGGAGTGTCTGCCCCGCGTTCTGCGGGAAATGTGACTTTCAACAACAGCTGGCGAGCGCGCTCGCTCAGTCGGTTGGTGTCAATGCCGTGAATATGGTGAGGGGCAGCAGGAGACATGGAGCTGTGACAAGTAGAGCTAGAAACGGGCTTCAAAAATGAGTGGTTACCTGCAACACTGGAGTTTATCCGTGCAACAGAAGAAACTAAAAATAAAAAAATGGCGCCCCTGCTGAACTTTCGTTTCATCCCTTCCCACTCACATCGTGAATTTCAATTTTGCAGCTCATGTACAACGTAAAGATAGCTCATCCCACCCGGAACATTGAGGCATTGTGCGTGGCGGGTGTGCTTGCCCCAGGGTTGGCTAGGTTGTTGACTGAGGTCGGCTTTCTGGCCATTGATCAAAAAGATTGGCCGAGGGCGCATCAAATTTTCTCGGTGCTCAAGGAATTTCGATCGGAGAGTGAGTTTCCTTACGTGGGGCTAGCGTTGATTGAGTTGCTCCAGTCGAGGTTCGAAGCTGCCGCTGCCGAGGTGGCGCAAGGTTTGCTAAAGGTGCCTGAAAGTCGAGCGTTGATCGAGCTGCTGGATATTGTTTTGCGGAATGGAGCTTCGTCATGAGTCTATTGAGCAACCCTGCTGTGGATCAAGCGCCGTCTTCGGACTTGTTACAGAAAGCATCGGGACCAAGACGTGCGAATAATGCGGATGCTGTTTCGTTTGCTGCCATGTATGCAGACCGCATGCGCTCGGGCTCCCCTGCCACCGGCGTTTCGACTGCTCTTGTTTCTGACCGTCCTCCCACTATGGGTGATGCCATCTTGAAGTCGATAGGGCAAATGGGTCGGGGCGCGGAGGATCACTGGAAGAGCGTGCTGGCGCCGATCAATCCGTCCATTGGTTTCAACAGCGTCGATCTGCTCCAGAGGCAAATGCATTTGCAGATGTTCACATTGCAGGTCGAGTATGCCTCTCTGCTGGGCAAGCAGGCCGCTAAAACCGTAGATCAGCTATCCCACACACAATGATCAAAAAAGCCTGGCAGACCCTAGCGCATTGGACGCGGCCCCTTTTGGGGGTGGCGGTCGCGGGCATTCTGGCTGCTTGCTCTGCTTCCATCAATCTGGTGAGCGAACTGAACGACGCCGAGGCCAATGAAGTGCTCGGGCTTTTGCTTGAAGCCAACATTTCCGCCACCAAGACGACCAGCAAAACGGGGCGCGGCATCATGGTTGAGTCGGGCTCGGTGGCGCAGGCGTTGGAAATCCTGCGCCAGAACGGTTTGCCGCGCGAGCGGCGTGCCAAGCTCGGTGATGTGTTCAAGAAAGAAAACCTCATCTCCTCACCATTGGAGGAGCGGGCGCGGTATCTGTATGCGCTGGCGCAGGAGTTGGAGCACACACTGACTTCAATCGACGGGGTGGTCGCGGCCCGTGTGCACGTCGTGCTGCCCGAACGAATCGGACCCATGGACCCCTCCACGCCATCCTCGGCCTCGGTCTTTCTGAAGTTTCGCAAGGGATACGGGGTGGAAAACGTCGTGGTGCCGGTGCGGGCCTTGGTGGCGAGCGGCATTCCGGGGTTGTCCCTGGAGCGTGTCGCCGTGGCACTGGTGCCTGTGGCTAATGGTGAAGCGGGGAACGAGGCGCATGGCACCGCCTTTTCCAAGGTGTTGTTCATGAAGGTTGACCCGGGGTCGGCCACGGCTATCTGGGTGCTCCTTGGCTTGCTGGCGGCAGGCTTCGTGGCCGGCGTTGCCATGGCTATACGTCAGCTCATGCGCCTGCGCAACGGATGAGGCATGGTTTCAGAGGAGGACGCTTGACCATGGACGATGAACGCGCTGACCCGCTGCTGTTGCCGTCATTGCCCGGGCGTGCAGGAGATATTTTTCCCGTGACGCCCGGCCGCCGCGCGCAACTGGCTCGAGAAATTGCCCATGCAAGCCTCGAGGTCGAGCGCGCCATGCTGCGCGCGAATTCCAAGCAATACATGGGGCTGAAGCTGTTGAAGTCTGCAATAGATGCGGCTCATCAGGTCCTTGCCCCGTCACGTCGGTAGTACCCCTTCAACCCACCCACTATTTGATCATGGCACTTTTCAATACCTACGATTCCACGACTTCTCCTGCGGGCGCTGGCGTGAACATTGGTTCTGTCTACAGCGTGCTCACGCCCATGCTGCAGACCATTTCCGAGCGTTTTCGTGATCGCTTGCAGCAAATACAAGGCCAGGGTGATATGTCCAGCCAGGACTTGCTGGTGGTGCAGCGTGAAACGGCAGAAATGGCTGAAACCACCCAGCTGACATCGGAGCTTATGAAGTCGCTGCGCGACATGGTCAGTTCCGTGCTCAAAAACGTGGCTTGAAACACTGCAGCATTGAATGCGCCATACGCAAGCCATCACCAATCTGTTTCGGGCGCTGGAGAAATTTGGCGTCGCACAGGCACAGTGCCGTGCCGATGGCCGCTATTCACTGAGCTACGACGGTGGCCGGCGGCTGGACATTCATGCTTTGCCAGATGGACGTCTGGTGCTTGAAGTAACGCTGGCCGTCTTGCCCGAATCTGTCGCGGCCCGCTCCGCACTCATCCAAAGGGCGTTACGGTTTTCAACGTCGCGAATGCAGATTCGGCACGACACGCTGTGTCTGTTTGCCGATGCACTTGTCCTGCAGTGTGCGGTGCCCGACCGGGCAGGGCCTGCGGCCTCGCTTTCCGCGCTAGAGCACTTCCTCAATTCGGTCGATGACTGGGGGAGTGCGATCAACCCCGTAGCCAAGTCGGCCACAGCGGTGCGCCAAGCCATGCGGGTGCAGCCCGCATTGCGATCCGCGCTTAAACCATGAACGGGGAAGGCCGTTTTTGCGCGAAGCTGGCGGCTGCGCTGGTACTGTGTGCGGCGACGGGGTTCATGCCTCGGTCAGACGCCTCACCTCTTCCGTTTGACAGCAGTTCGTATGCCTACCATGCGAATGACACCCCCCTCGTGAAGATGCTGACCGAGTTCTGTTCGAACTTCGGCATACAACTTCAGATGGACACCGGCATTGCCACTCGCATGAGTGGCAGGCTGGGCGCATCATCAGCGTCCGAGTTCCTGAACACGGTGACGGCCTCTGCAGGTCTGGACTGGTTTTACTACGCAGGCACCGTTCACGTGACGCGCGTGACCGAACGGGACACGCAGGCACATGCCATTTCGCGCGAGTCCATCCCAGGACTGAAGCGTGCCCTGTTGGACCTGAAGGTATTGGATGAGCGCTTTGGCTGGGCTACCTTGCCGGAACAGGGTATGGTGGTGGTCACAGGGCCACCGGCTTACCTCGACCTGGTTGCCAAAACCATGCGCACGGTGCAGGCCGCACCCACCGGGCAGCAAATGGTGGTGTGGAAGTTGAAATATGCCAACGTCGAAGACCGCCAGGTCACCGTTCGCGACAAGACCACCCTCATTCCTGGCATTAAGAGCTTGCTGCAAGCGTTGGGTGGCAGCCGCTCCGATGTGCTGGTGAAAAATGCGAATGGGCAGGACAGTGCTTCTCGGCTTGAGTCCTTGAAGCCGGCGCCTTCCATCGGAGGCGGCGGGGCCGCAAGCCCGCCTTCCGGTTCGAGCCCCGATGCGGGTGCCGCAGGGGGGCAGGGCGAAACGTCCACCCTACCTGTCAGTGCCGCCGAAACCACAGCACCCGGCCGGCCCCAGTTGCTCTCGGGCCGGGGGGTCACCATCGAGGCCGACGTTCGACTTAATGCGATCGTGATGAAAGGCCCTGCCGATCTGATTGCAGGCTACCAGGCCCTTATTGCTGCACTGGACACGCCTGTTGGCTTGGTTGAGATTGAGGCCATCACCATAGATGTCAACAAGTCGCGCCTGGAAGAGCTGGGAATTGACTGGAGCGCGAACCTCCGCAACGTTAGCGCGGGCTTCGGCGTCGCCACTCAGCCGGTAGCGCCTGGCGTGCTGTCGCTGGGCTACCGGGGCGCCGCCACAGCGACCACGGTAGTGGCCGATCAAGCGTCTGCGTTGCTCGCCCGCATACGCTTCCTGGAAACCACAGGCGATGCCTATGTGGCGGGAAAGCCCTCCATTCTCACGTCCGACAACCTAAGCGCCTTGATAGACCTGAGCCAGACCTTCTATACAAAGGTGACTGGCGAACGCGTGGCCAATCTCACGCCCGTCACAGTGGGCGTCATGCTCAAGGTGTCGCCGCGCATCGTCACCACTGAGGCTGGCCAGACAGAGATTCAGCTTGTCATAGACATCGAAGACGGGGCTCTGGTGGACCGCACCGGCCTGGATCTGCCCGTGGTTCAGCGCACCACCATCAGCACGCAGGCCACGATCCTGGAGGGCCAGAGCTTGCTGATTGGCGGTTACGACACAGAAACCCAGCAAAACAGCATGGAGAAAGTCCCGCTCCTGGGAGATATACCCAAGCTGGGCGCGTTGTTTCGTTCCACCCGGGTGGATCAGCAGCGCAGGAAGCGCATGTTTTTGATCACGCCACGCATTGTCTCGATGGGCGCCCCCAACCTCGCGGTGGCTCGATCTGCGCAGATCCCGACTGAGGCCATGACCTTGCAGCCCCTGGTAGCCAAGCCTGAGCCACAACCATCACTATCACTACCACCATCGCCATCGCCATCGCCATCGCCATCGCCATCGCCATCGCCATCGCCAACGCCAACGCCAACGCCAACGCCAACGCCAACGCCAACGCCAACCCTGTCAAGCACTGCTGACGGGCTCGAGAACAGCACTCAGGAGGCGGAGACCGCAGCCATCCGGCGCGCGATTACCGCGTGGGCTGAAGCTTGGAGCAGGCGCGATATCACCCGTTATCTGGATGCATACTCGGCCGACTTTACGCCGGCTGAACGGTCAATCACGCCAAGACTGGGCCAAGGATCGTCGCATCCGCATCGAGCAGCGTAAGTTCATTCGCGTTCGAGTAAGCCAACTCCAGGTTGAGCTGAAGCAGTCAGGTGCTCATGTCAGATTCGAGCAGTCTTATGAATCTGACGGTATCAACGCTACTAACGTAAAAATATTGGAGTTGAGCAACTCAGGCGGCCGCTGGCTAATCGTTCGAGAAAGAGCTTTGTGAGGACGGCCTACCCATTAATCAAGCGCTTGATAGTACGAAGCAGGCCACGATCCTGAAAGGCCAGTGCTTGCTGATTGGTGGTCGCGACACAGAAACCAACAAAACAACATGGAGAAAGTGCAGCCCTTGCTGCGCCTCGACAGAAAGGGTAGGGGTTTTCCATAGGCTCAATGGACTGAACTTTTCTATTTCGCGTGCCCACTCACATGTACAACCTTATTGGAGATTGAAGCATGGCCCAGACATCACCGCCAATGCCCGCTGACCCTGCAGCCATGCCAGAGGATCACTACATTCGCGCATCCGCGAAGCGCTCAACAGAGTTGCACCGCAATGCAGAAAAATTGTTTGCACTGATGAGCGAAGTGTCATCTGGTGCCCACGCGCAAGCCAAGCTGGATGTGTTGCAAGGCATGCGTGCGGCGCGGTCTCAGTCCGTTCAAGAAGCTGACACGGACAACAAGCCTCGGCCAATCAGAGCACGAAGACACCCGCGCAGATTTGTCTAAACCCCAAGTGGTACTGTCAGTCAGTTCTTTTTTTACACCAATACAAAGGAGATTTATATGTCTGTCGCTGCGGCTCTTAATTCCATTGGCACAGTTCGAAATATCGGGCTGAAAAATGAATTGCTTGTCATCGAATTAGCAAAATCCTTCATTGAAGATCTGGAGTTCTTGCAAGCCGAACTGCTCGGCAAGATGGATAAAGATCGCAAGCAAACCGACGTGTTGAAGGAGCGACTCAAAGTGATGCAGAACGCAGCAAGATCAATTAAAGATCCGAATTCTGACAGTGCTGAATACAAAACCATCATAACCTTTGATGATTCGATTGTTCCGCCTTTCCCTGATATGGAAAAAATAGCTGAAAGCGAGTATTCAATTGATGCTGATCCTAAATTGGGTGGACCGTCCTACTTTGATCTGAAAAAAGCGGGAGGAACGGTCTGGCGGGTTAAAGCAGGCAGCAACAATCTGACGGGCAAGCAGGTGTTTACCTACCTTGATCAGCAGGCGGAGTCCATCAAGTCGGCCATTACAGCGCTGAATTCAATCACTTCCCAAGACAACCTGACGCTGCAGTCGCTGCGTTCAAAGATTGAAAGCACGACGCAGTTCCTGTCCACGCTCCTGAAGAACAGTTACGACGTCGGGGCCAGCGTGTTGAGAAACTTCCCTGGCTGAATGAATGGCTGGAATGGCTATGCCGCTCGCTCCCACTCCTGCAGAAACCCTGGCTTCCCGGCCCAGAACGGTCGGGGAGGTGGAACGCCTTTACGCCGCCGCCATGGGCGACTACGCGCAAGGGCGTTACATGCCGGCTGCAATGACCTTGCTAGGGTTGATATTTATCGATCCTTCACAGGCCCGGTTCTTCAAAGGTGTGGCAGCGTGCATGCAACTCAGTGGCAAGTACCAGCAAGCTGCCATGGGCTATGCCACCGCTTACAGCCTTCAGCCGGAAGACGCCACGATTCTGTTTTACCTCGCCCAATGTTTCATGGGTGTGGGCGGGTGGATGCAGGCCAGTGAGGCGGCGCAAACCTTTCTGGACGAAACCGCCGGTTCCGAGGCCCATGCCGACATGCGCAGCCAAGCGCTGGGTATTGTCAAGTCCGCAGCAAAGAAGATGCACTCAAAGGAATCCATGCCATGAACACTGTCAACTACGCCAACAATAGCCTGAACCCATCACGGTTGCCAAACAACAACCCAGATGTCGGACAACACTCCGTGAATGCAGGCATCACGCCCGCCCCCCTTCCCAACGACACCGTCATTGATGCGCCGGCCTCGCCCAAACTCGCCCCTAGTCCCGAATCGAAGCCGGCACTCAGTGCGCCGGTAGCGAAGAACTTTAACTCCAGCGAGCCTGTGCCAGCTAGTACTTCGACCTCACTCCTTTCGCAGGGCTCAGCGTTGAATGATTTCTTGCTGGGGTTGACGAAATCCCTGGAGTTCAAGATGTCTACCGCCTTCCGCAACGGCTCCATGACGAAGGATGATGTCATCGAAACCGTGCGGGATGGGCTGGTTTACGCCCGCGACAAGCAGAAGATGCAGGCGGAGAGCATTCAGAAGGTCCGCAAGGAGGCCATCCAGGAAGCGTCCGAAGCCGCCTCCGCTGGCATCCTTTCGAAGATCTTTGGCTGGATCGCGCAGATTTTCGCTGCGGTTGCCCTTGTGCTGTCAACGGTTGCCCTGCTGGCTACGGGGCAGGTCGGCCTGGCGGTCCTGACCATCGTGGCCCTTGTGCTGACGGTCATGGAAATTGCCAGTTCCATTTCCCAGCATTGTGGCGGGCCTGACATCAGCTTGGCTGGCTTTGTTGCGGCCATGATGAAGAAGGCTGGGCATGGTGCCCAGGTGGTGGAAGACGTTCGAAAATGGCTGGGCCTCGCGATTCAGATCGTCACCGCGGTCATGGGCGCGGTTGGTGGAGGTTTCGCCGCCTCCGCACTCAAGGCTTCCACAGACGCCGTGGTCAAGTCTCTGCAGGCGCTCGTGACCCTCTTGTCGGGTCTGACAGCCATCGCATCGGGCAGCGCAAACATCGTTTCTGCAAAAGAGAACATGGAGCTCGCCGAGGTCCAGACCCTGGAAATGCAAAGCCAATCCTTCCTGGATTTCCTTGCAGAAAAGGCCAAGCAATACGCTGACGACCTTCAGGGCTTTCGGGATGAACTGGACACCTTCTTGCAGCAACGCCAGAAGCTGCTGAGCAGCGAGGATGCGCTGAACAAGAGCATTTCCGCGTGAACCCACCATGATCACCCAAGATTTCACGATTTCTTATTCCTTGACTTAGGGGAACCACATGAACACCATCACCGGGACGCTCGTACCTCCATTGACTGCGCAGGTACGTGACAATGAACCTCTCGCCAGTGTGTCGCCTAGTGTGTCGCCTGGAAGTCTCAACGGTTCTGCTACGGCAAGTACGCCGACCTATGTGGACAAGCCAACAGCCTCCTCCGTAAGTGCTGCGACCGGCATCCGGTTGAGTCCCAAACAGCAGTTGATGGCGGACCTAGAAGTCTTGATGGGTGAGTATCTAGAAATTTTCACCATGTCCAGATTGGCCGCCCGCGAACACAATACGTTTACCGTGATGAGCATGATGCGCATGGTGGAACTCGCCGCAGTCAAAATGTTGAGTTCGGCATTGGCAGAGTTCATTGGCGGCCTGGTAAAAGGAGGGGCGGGTATTGTGTCGGGTGGCATGCAGGTGTACAGCGCTTGCAAGTCCCTGCAGGCGCTGAAATCCGAAGCGCAGGGGATGAAAGCCGCCTTGGAAAATGCAAAAACAGCCGAAAATAAGCTCACGGATGCGAGAAGTGCTGCTGCTAATGCTGCTGATGAGGCTGGAAAAGCCGACGCCAACGCCAAAGTCAAAGAGGCCCAGCAAGAATTCGATTTGGCAAATCAGCGTGTCATGGAGAAATCGGACATAACAAAAAGCGTTAACTTCAGGGAAAGTCAAGCTAACGCTGACAAGTGGACGGGGTGGGCCGCATTTACCAAGAATCTCGGCGAGCTCTTGGAGAGTATTTGCAAGTACTACTCTTCAGGGGTAGAGAAAGACAAGATGCTGATAGAGGCCATGGAGAAGTATCTGCAAGGCGCTCAACAAAACAACCAAGAGTTCGAGCGCGGTCTGGCCGAAATGGTAAGGCAATTGCTGGATCAGTTGAAGTCGAAAATAGACAGCGAACACCAAGTCAACATGAACACCGCGCAAAACGTCTGATCTGCCGGACCAGTCTGGAGCCATGGGTATGCTCGGCACTCACTCACTAACCACTTCATGGACGCGTGCTGCCGAGCTGGCTCAGCAGGCTTCCCTGCTTTCTCGTGGTTCTAACACGCCGCCGGCCGACTCTCTCACCAATATGGCGGAGGAGATGGCGCAATTCTTTTCTGAGGCCCGCCGGCAGGAGCGTTCGCTGCAAGAGCGTGCGCTACTGCCTTACGAATCGCCCGCGCTGCGCCGCGTAGAGCAGATTGAAGCGATGCTGGAGGTGCTGTGGCACGACCCACAGCACAAGAAGAATGACGCGCGCCGTCTTGCCGCGCAATTGCTGGAATCTGCGCGCCATCCGGGCTCCCTGCAGCTGGCGCTGAAGTCCATCAATGGCTCCACGGAACAGTTTTTGTTGCTGTCACATGCACTGGCCCAGGGCGAAGAGCAGGGCGAGAGCAATCCCGCGCTGGAGGTGCTGCGCGATCGCATCGACGTGTTGTGGGCGCGTAATGGGGTTCGAATCCGTGCCGATGTCAACATCGCCCCGGCACTCGCGGACGCCGATGATCGCGGTGCGAAGGACCGCAAGGCTTACCACGATGCGGTGCTGGACGGCGGCACGGTGTCGCGCACGCTGTCGTTGCTGCTGGAACGCTATGGCGACAACATCGAGGCTGCGGTTGAGCGCTTGCGCCGTGCGCTGGGTGCCGACATGGGGGCGGCCCGCCCGTCGCTGCCCACCGAACGGTTGCAAGCCATCTTGCATGAACTCTTCCTTATGGGGGCGTTGTTGCCTTTCCTCAAGAACTGCCGCGACCTGGGTCGCCGTGCACGCTTGCGCAGGCGGGGTCACCCGCAGAGCAGCCGTTCCAGCCTGGATGGGGCAGGCGCAGCCGATGCAGACGAGGGCGCTTCGCTGCTGGGCGATCTCGCCGAATGGGTGTCGCAGTGGTTGACGCTGGGCGATGTTCGATCCCTCCTGTACCAGTACGGGATGAACCTGGAGCCGGAGCATTCCGCTTCGACCTACGGTGATGCGCTGGCCTCTGGCTATGCGTCAGATGGAGCCAAAAAGTCCGCAGGGGAATTGTCCGCCGCTGGCAGCCTGAACGAGCCCGAGCGCGTTCTTGTGTTCCTGCATGGCCTCAAGGCCATCTTGCGGCAAGTGCCCGAGCGCCTGTTCCCTGACGGCGATCACAAACTCAATGCCGACCAGGTGCTGGCCAGCCTACTCGACACCATGATTCTGGGAGATGCAGATGAATCACCGCAGTCCCCCACCTGAACCGCCCGATCTGTTTTTTCTTGGTGCGCTTTGTGTTCGCCTGGATGAGGATGCCGCCGGGTGGACTATTCTGGAGGCGCGCGATCATGAAGACCTGACTCTTACACGCGTCATATCGAACGCCCCAAATCTTATGGCTGTGGCGTGCAGTGCCCTTGAAAAGGCCAACCTGCGCGGACCCCAGCGTGTCGCAGTGGCCGTTGGCGTGTGTGCCGATTCACTGCTGCTGACCATCCGCCTCGAGCGTTGCTGTCTCACGGCCAGCGCTGTGGACAGCGCGCGCGCCGATCTGCTGCGGTTTGCTGTAGCCTGTTGCTGAACATGACGGGCCCCGTTTCGAACCCTGTCGGCATCGGTCCCGCGATCAACTGGGTCGTTTCCCGGTTGCCATATTTGGCCGCGGGGTCGCGGAGGGGCCGGGAGAGAGCCTCCGGGCTGCCCGAGAGCGCGCATTCCCGTGCTACCGTGTCGCCAGGCGTTGCGCAGGGGCCCGCCGGCCAGTCGGCCGTGGGCAGCCCGGCGGACGCTGGTCTGGGGCGAGGCTGGATCGAAGACCGGATGTTAGCGGAACTGGAGGGCAGACTGTTGTCACGACCGCCCGCTTCTCAGGCCGAACACCTCAGCGGATTGCGTTCCGCGATCACACAGCTGGAAGCTGACCCGGTGCAGGCCGATGCCGTGCGCGTGCTGAGCCATGCATTGACCGGTTACCGCGTGGTCTTGCAGGGACGAAACGCACTGCTCGGGGTGTGACGTGATGACCTTTGATCTATCGCAAGCCCAGGCCGTCATTGTGCTGGCATGGCGCCATCTTTCTTGTGGACGCCATCAGGAGGCTTCTATTCTGTTCGAGTTACTGGTGAAGTTGATGCCCGCGAGCAGCGAGCTGCGGCTGGCACTAGCGAATGCCCAGCTGGGATGTGGCAGGCCAGCCGATGCCGCTGCCACACTCAGCGTGCTGGAGTCATCGCACGATCCGGTCGCCCATTTTCTGCGCGGCAGGGCTTTGGCGCGCTTGGGGCATATGGACGACGCTCGCCTGGCGTTCAACAAATACAGGGAGTGCCGCAAGGCACTGCCTTGACGCTGGGTTGTCCATGGAAAACGCTCTGTCATCCCTTCAGCGCTTCATTGCTGTTGCTGCCCGTCGCGCCGACCTGGTGCTTGCGGTCATCCTCATGGCCGTGGTGTTCATGCTGGTTTTGCCATTACCCACTTTGCTGGTCGATGTGCTGGTGGCCATCAACATCGCGGTGTCGGCGCTGTTGCTGATGGTGGCGATGTACCTGCCCAGCCCGCTGGCATTCACATCGTTTCCTTCGGTGTTGCTGATCACCACCCTGTTCCGTCTTGGGCTGTCGATCGCTACCACGCGTCTGATCCTGCTGCAGGCCGATGCGGGGCACATCATCGAGGCCTTTGGCAATTTCGTGGTAGGTGGGAATCTGGTGGTGGGACTGGTGGTGTTCCTTATTCTCACCATCGTGCAGTTCATCGTGATCACCAAGGGCGCCGAGCGGGTGGCAGAAGTGGCTGCGCGGTTTTCGCTAGACGCCATGCCCGGCAAGCAGATGTCCATCGACGCGGACATGCGTGCTGGCGCTATCGACATGAATGAAGCGAGGCGCCGCCGCACACGGCTGGAGAAAGAGAGCCAGCTTTACGGGGCCATGGATGGCGCCGTGAAGTTCGTGAAAGGAGACGCCATTGCCTCCATCATCATCGTCGTCGTGAACCTGGGAGGCGGGCTGCTGATCGGCACTATGCAGCGCGGCCTGTCGGCGAGCGAGGCCATGACGATCTACTCTGTGCTCACCATCGGCGAAGGACTGATCGCCCAGATTCCGGCGCTGCTGACTTCCATCACCGCCGGCATGATTGTGACGCGCGTGACCAGCGAGGACAGTGGGCGAAGCAACGTGGGCCGCGACATTGCGGAGCAGATACTGGCACAGCCCAATGCGCTGCTGGTGGCCGGCGCCATCATGCTGGGCTTTGCCCTGATCCCGGGCATGCCGGGCTCGGTGTTTATGGTGCTGGCCCTATTCGCAGGCGGGGTCGGGTTTGTGTTGTTGCGCCGTGGACTGAATGGCGTGGCAACGCCTGCTGATCGAACCGCCGGTCCCACTGCGCGTGCGGGGGCATCCAAGGACCAGGGTGATGCCGAGGAGAAGTCAGCCGCTTCCTACACGCCCACCATGCCATTGGTGCTGGATCTGGCACACGAACTCGAGCAAACGCTTGACGCGAAGGTGCTGATCCCCGCGCTGCAGAAAGTGCGCGAAGACACTTATTTAGAGCTTGGCGTTCCACTGCCGGCTGTGCATCTTCGCTACAACAAGGGCCTGGCCCGCAACGCGTACCAGATCCTTGTACACGAGATTTCCGCTGCGCATGGGCTGTTGCGTCCTGGGCATCTGCTGGTGCGTGAGGCCCCGGAGAATCTGGAAGCCCTGGACATTCATATTGAGGAGGCTGCACCGTTTCTGCCCAACATTCCCACCCTATGGACGCCAGCGCAAGGGGCGGCCCAGCTGCGCGAATACGGCATCCAGTCACTGGACACGATGCAGATACTGGCGCACCACCTGCGGCTGACGCTCCAGCGCCATGCACGGGAGTTCATTGGCATCCAAGAAGTACATTTCCTGGTGTCGCAGATGCAGGCGGACTATCCCGACCTCATCACTGAGCTGCACCGTGTGGTGCCCGGTCAGCGGATGGCCGACGTGCTGCAGCGGCTGGTGAGCGAAGGGGTTTCGGTGCGCAACCTGCGCGCCATCGCCGAAGCTTTGGTGGAGTGGGGCGCCAAGGAGCGTGATGTGGTGCTGCTGACGGAGCACTTGCGCACGGCGCTCAAGCGCCAAATTTCGCACCAGTTCGCCGACAAGCAACTGATGCTGGCCGCGTACCTGATCTCGCCGGAAGGCGAGGATGTCATCCGCAACGGTATCCGCCAGACCTCGATGGGGAGCTACCTGGCACTCGACGCAGCGGTGACTAGCGACATCGTGGACCGCATCCGAGCGACGGTGGGCGACCTGTCCGCCATCAGCCACAAGCCCGTGATCCTGACCAGCATGGACATCCGGCGCTATGTGCGCAAGATGATCGAAGAAGAACTGTATGAAGTGGCGGTGCTGTCGTACCAGGAGTTGTCACCGGAAATTAGCGTGCAACCGCTCGCCCGCATTGAGTTCGGATAAATGCAGGAACACCGGCCCATGGAAGAAATGACTGGATCGATCGAGCTTCGGGTGCTGGCGGGCCTGCAGGCAGGTGCACGCCTGACCCTTACCGAGGGGCGGCATGTGCTGGGCAGCAGCGAGGCGTGCGACATCGTTCTGGTCGGCCCGCGTATCGATCCGCAGGCCATGGAGATCGTGTTGGAAGGGATGCAATTGCGTCTGAAGCCCGGCCAGCCGGGTTGTGGCATCGCCTCCGGTGACAGTTTGAGCGAGCCTTTTATGCTGGCACCGGGCGTTCCATTCCATATAGGCGATATCTGGTTGGTCGTTGACCATCAAAACCGTGCATGGCCGGAAAATCACTCGTGGTTGGTCCCGCCACAGGGTTTCATGATCCCGGATGTTTCTGTGATCGGTGGTGCGGAGGAAGAGCAAAGAGTGCTAGCGCCCAGCCCTTCCGTGCAGATGAACGCCCCCTCGAGAAGGAGGCTGTGGCTGATCGGGACGGGGGCGTCCGTCGTCTTGTGTGTTCTCGCAGGGCTGGGGTCGCAGGTCTGGATCAAATTTGGCCATGAATACTTTTCTAACATGCGAACGCTGTCTATGGAGTCTTTCTTTCATCCTCAGCTCGACCCTGCTTCGAGGTCTGTGAACCCTGATGCGAGCCCGTCTTTCGCGCCGCCGGTTGCTGCAGTGGAACCTCTGCTGAAGCCGCCCTCACAGGAGCTCCTTTTGTTGCCGCCTGCGGCTGCAGCGTCGATTGAATCCGTTCCCGATCGGCCGACTTTGGGGTTTCCCTTGAGAAACACTCACCACGCCTTAGCTCATGTGACCGATGTTCCGGAACAGCCAGACCGCAACACCACATCGGCGGAAGGTTTGGCCCGATTGCCCTTCGTGGTCCGGCAAGTGGCGTGTGGAAACCTGTCCAGCATCACCACCGAAAAGGGCATCAAGTTTTTCGAAGGTGCGAGTCAAATGGGCTACAAACTCGAAAGAGTATCTGCGAATCGGTTGCGACTGCGGGGGCGCTATGACGTCGAATTACCATGCTGAATGGCTCCGATGCAGAACGGGTCCATGCGAATTCGCTCTTGCGAAAGCCTCTGGCATTTGCTGCGTCGCTCAATGACGCTCTGGAGACGGCCTCAATCGTCAGTGTGCGCGGCCGCGTAAAGGAAGTGCTGGGTACAGTCATTCGTGCGACGGCCTCCAGCGCCCGCATCGGTGAGATGTGCGTGCTGCACACGCCTGGCGAGGTCTTTCGCCTGGAAGCGGAAGTCATCGGTTTCAGTGATGGTGACGCATTGCCGGCGCCCGTGGGCGACATGCGCGGCGTGTCGTCCAGCACAATTGTCATACCGGCTGGTCATGCCCACAAGGTGAGCGTGGGAATGGGTTTGCTGGGTCGGGTTGTCGATGGCTTCGGTCGCCCTTTAGACGGGGGAAGCCTGCCACAAGCAGAGGCCTTCTACCCCGTCTATGCTGATGCACCACACCCCTTACAGCGGCGCATGATTGACCGCCCGATGCACATGGGTGTACGGGTGCTGGACGGCATGCTTGCCTGTGGTGAGGGGCAGCGCCTTGGCATATTTGCGGCCGCGGGCTGTGGTAAGAGCACGCTGATGGGCATGTTGGCGAAAAATGCCGAGGTGGATGTCACCGTGATTGCTTTGATCGGTGAGCGCGGTCGTGAGGTGCGTGAGTTTGTTGAGCGCGAACTCGGGGCTGAGGGGATGAAGCGCGCGGTCGTGGTGTGCAGCACCTCCGAAAAAGCCCCGATGGAGCGCTTGAAAGCGGGTTTCGTGGCCACCGCGATCGCCGAATACTTCCGCGACCGAGGCATGCGCGTGCTGCTGCTCATGGATTCGCTGACACGACTTGCAAGGGCGCAGCGCGAGATCGGCCTGATGGCTGGTGAGCCACCCACACGCCGAGGCTTTCCCCCATCGGTGTTTGCGATGTTGCCCCGTCTGCTGGAGCGCGCGGGCATGAACGAGCGTGGTTCTATCACCGCCATCTATACCGTGCTAGTGGAAGGCGACGACATGAACGAGCCGGTGGCGGATGAGAGCCGATCCATCCTGGACGGTCACATCGTGCTGTCGCGCAAGCTGGCGGCTGCGGGGCAATATCCAGCGGTGGATGTACTGGCCAGCGTGAGCCGTGTGATGAACTCGGTAATCAGCGAACACCACCGCCGTGGGGCGGAGGCCGTGCGTGCACTGATGGCCAAGCATGACGAGGTCGAACTGCTGGTACGCCTGGGCGAGTACAAGCGGGGTTCCGACGCGCTGGCCGACCATGCCATTGATCGCATGGCCGACATCCGGGCGTTCCTGTGCCAGCGTCCTTCCGAGTACACCAGCGCCGCCGAAATGCTCAGGCAGCTGGGAGCGGCCGCAGCATGAAGAAACTCTTTGAAATCGACAAACTGCATCGGCGTCGGCTGAGCACACGGGAGGCCGCGTTGAAGGACGCGCGCGCTGCGCAGACGCAATTCGAAACGGTGCTGCTTGAGCAACAACGTGCGGAGGTGCAAGCGCGTGAGCACGGGCTGCAGGTCAAACGCGACGTCGATGCGGTGTTGTTCGCGAGTGCGGTGAAACGCCCCGAAATTGGGCGCGCACAGCACCAACTGATTGCGGCCAAGGAAGCCGTGGTTGCAGCCAGGGAGGCTGTGGTTGCTGCCGAGATCGATGTGGCTGCGGCTACCCTGCGCACGCAAGAGGCTGTGCGGGCATGGCGTATGCAAGCCGCCCAGGTGGAGAAGTTCGACATCATCGTGCAACTCAAGCGCGAAGAGCGAAACGTTGAGTTGCTCTACCGCGAAGAGCTTGAGCTGGAAGACATTCCAAGGAGAAGAACATGAAAGTTGAGGCGCAACGCACCGAGGCCCGCACCCAGCGAGCGCGCGAACTGCATCAGCGCGACGTCGCCGACGATGACAAGGCCCGCAGTTTCAAGAAGCAGCTGCAGCGCCGCCATGATGAAGAGATGCTGGCGCAGACCGCAATCGGCGGGGCCTTCGAGTTGATGGACCTGCTGCGCCAGAGGGAGCCGGAACCTGCGCTGCAGGCGGCCGCCCCGATGATCTGTCAGGACAATGCTTTGCCCACGGACGCCTTGGCCCGCACCCTGCCCAGTGAGCCCGTGGTGGATGCGGACGCCGTTCAGGCACGGATGCAGGACAGCGTGCGTCTGGACACGCTGGCCCGTGCAGCAGTGGATGCTGGGCTGAAGGCCAGCATGACCCAAGGCAGCAGCGAATACCAGGTGGAGCTGGGTTCCACATTTTTTGTGCGCACGCGCTTGCGGGTGCGCACGGGCGACAACCATCGGCTCGAGGTGCGTTGCGAGAGCGACAGCGCTTCCGAGCGTGAATGGTTCGGCCGTAACCACGAGGCGCTCGTTGGACGCATATCTGGACTCACCGGGCGTGACGTGCAGCTGGACATTCAGGAGCCTTTGGTTTGACCACGCTGGATGCGCCGAACGACCTGGTGCCTGCTCCGCAGGATCGAGGCGGAAGGGCGTCTGTTGAGCATCGGTTGAACGTGCGCCGATTGAACGCGCGCGCGGTGGCCCTGGCCAATGCGCTTGGCGGGCAACCCCCATGGGGGCTAGACTGGTTCGGCGTGTCCGCACAGGTGCGCGTCGCCGGGGTGCAATGGGTCGACAAATCCGCGTCATGCCATTACGACCTGCTCGCCAGCATGCACTGGCGCGGGGTGGCAGGTTATCTCGGTCTGACCTACCTGGGGGCAGAAGCCGCGCTGGGCGGTCACCACGGTGTGGTGTTATGGGAGGCCCTGCCGCCCGCGGTGGCGTTGGCCTTGTTGCAGGACGCTACAGACCGTTTGAGCAAGGCGCCTGCGAATACACACCTCGGGCCTGTCCGGTTTCAGGCGATGCAAGACGCTCGGGCGCTCGCTGGGCCTCTGTTCGCGGTGAGGTTGAGCGTCACGCTCGAAGACGGTGGCGAGGTGAACTGTCTCGATTGGCTGGTGAACGCCGACGGAGTCGACCCGGGAAACTTCTCTCCGCTGAGTGTTTCACCGGCGCGCAATGAGATGACGTGGAGCCAACTGGCGAAGTGGGGGGGCTGCCAGTGCCGGTTGCATTTGAACTTGGTTGGGTGGATCTTCCACTCAGCGAGCTACGGGACCTCAGGAATGAGGACGTTTTGCTGCCTGATTGCTGGTGGGCGCAGAAGGCGAAAAGCCGCGTCAGTGTGCGTGTGGGGTCACATGGGGGCTCTCGCTTGGGCTACGAAGGTGTACTCGACGAAGAGAACCAACACATTAGGGTGAAAGGACTGCAAAAAATGGAACAGAATCTACCGGAAGAGACATTCAGTGGGGGCGGACTCAGCGATGAAAATGATCTGGACGTCAATCCAGCGACAGGTGGTGCCCCCGGTGCCGGGTCATGGAATGTAGGTGAATTTGGTGACCTGCCGGTGCGCCTCACTTTCGATCTGGGCGAGCACAGCCTCACGCTGCAGGAACTCACCACCATCAGCGCCGGCTATGTGTTCGACCTGGGGCTTTCGCCACAGGGCAGCGTGAACTTGCGGGTGAACGGGCTGCGCGTGGGCGAAGGGGAAATTGTCGAGATCGACGGACGCATCGGGGTTGCCGTGACGCGAATCGTTCCGCCCCGCGTATGAACGGCTCTGATCCGCTATCGCTCGTCGTCCTAGTGGCGATGCTGTCAGTTGTGCCGCTGCTGATGGTGGTGGGCACAGCGTTCCTGAAGATCTCCACAGTCATGCTGCTGGTGCGCAATGCACTGGGCGTGCAGCAGGTACCACCCAATGTGGCGCTGTATGGGCTGTCGCTGATTCTCACCCTCTACGTAATGGCGCCTGTCGTGCAAGACACTGCCGACCGGCTGCGCAGCGAGAAAGCGCCGCTGGCCAACATCGGGGCCATGATCAGAGCGGCAGACGTCGGCTCGGAGCCGATGCGTCAGTTCCTGGTTAAATTCAGCAAGCCCGACCAGCGGGCCTTCTTCCTGCAGGCCACGCAGAAGATGTGGCCGCCCGGGCAGGCCGCGCGCGTGCGCGATACTGATTTCCTGATCCTGCTGCCAGCCTTCGTCGTGGGGGAACTCACTTCGGCGTTCGAGATAGGCTTTCTGCTGTACCTGCCGTTCGTGGTGATCGACCTGATCGTCTCCAACGTGCTGTTGGCGCTGGGCATGATGATGGTGTCGCCTTCTACAATCTCGCTGCCGCTCAAGCTCTTCCTGTTTGTCATGGTGGACGGCTGGACGCGTCTGCTGCATGGACTGGTGCTGTCGTATGCCTAGGCTCGCCTTCATCGCCGCAATAGCCGCGGAGGCCACATGATCCAAGCTGCTGACTTGGTTGCCCTCGCCGTCAAGGGGCTCTACCTCAGTCTGGTGTTGTCGATGCCGATGGTGGCCGCCGCCGCCATCGTTGGCACCCTGATGGCAGTGATTCAGGCCCTGACACAGATCCAAGAGCAGACCTTGGGCTATGCAGTGAAGCTGATTGCCACCGCCGTGGCGCTTGCGCTCACGCTGAACTGGATCGGCAGTGAACTCCTGCAGTACACGCGCCAGTTGTTCGACCTTATCCCGGTCATAGGAAGGTAGGGCTGTATGCTGGGCATGCAAGAGGTACAAGGGGCCGTTCTCGGGCTGATGCTTGGCATGGCCCGCCTCGTGGCGCTGCTGTCCCTGTTGCCCTACTACTCCAAACAGGCCAGCTCAGCGCTGATGCGCGTGGCAATCGCCATGGCGTTCACCTTTCCGGCGCTGCCCATGCTCATGTCGCAGTACAGCCAGAACATTTCAGCCGACACCCTCTTTCTCGGGCTGTTTTTCAAGGAAGTCTTCATCGGCTTATGCATAGGCTGGGCCATTGCACTGCCGTTCTGGGCGGCGGAGGCGATCGGCTTCATCATCTCCAACCAATACGGCGCCACCGTGGGCAACTCGACCGATGCGATCACGGGCAACGAGACGTCGCCCCTGGGCGTTATCCTGCTGCAGCTGTATCTGGTGCTGTTCCTGTTGCACGGCGGCGCTAACGCGGTGCTGGATACATATTACGCGAGCTACACCGTGTGGCCGCTGGCGGCGACCTGGCCCACGCTGGACGCTGGCTTTCCGGAGCACTGGCTGAAGCTGTTCGACGCAATGATGCGCCTGTCGGTGATGCTGGCTGCGCCCGCGATGATCGCCATGTTGCTGGCCGAAATTGGCCTGGCCATCGTCAGCATGTTTGCGCCGCAGTTGCCGGTGTTCTTTCTTGCGATGCCCGTGAAAGCCTGTATTGCGCTGTTCGTGCTGACGCTGTACCTCGCCACGCTCATGGGGTACCTCGGCGACCATGCGCGCGCAATGGCGGTGATTCTTCCCGATCTCGGCAGGCTGGCGCGGTGAGTGAAAAAACCGAACAGCCCACCAAAAAGCGCCTGACCGATGCGCGCGAGAAGGGCGACGTTGCCCATTCCAAAGATGCGGCCAAGGCCCTGATGATCTGGGCCTGTGCAGGCTACCTGTTGTTTTCTGCGAAAGAGCTGATCGATTCGATTCTCTTCATGCTCGAGTGGTCAGGTGCGCACGTGAATGGCCCGTTTCGCGAAGTGCTTCCCGACTTCTTGCGGCTGGCTGCCAGCCAGCTCATTGCCGTGTTGTTGCCATGGATGCTGGTGGTCATCGTGGTCGGCATCTTTGGCGAGTTCATGACGGCGGGTCCCATCTTTGCGCCGGAGAAGATGAAGTTCAGCTTCCAGAAGATGGATGTGATCGCCAACGTAAAGAATATTTTCTCCGCGCGCAATGCCATCGAAGGGTTGAAATCCATCGTCAAGGTGCTGCTCCTTACCGGGGTTGTATGGAAGCTGGTGCACGACAACCTCGGCACGCTTATGCTGCTGGCTGGTGCCGGCATTCACCCCGTGATGGCGGGTTTTGGCCTGCTGATGAAGTCGCTGCTGATGTCAACGGCCATTGTTTTTACCGTCATCGCGGGTTTCGACATGATCATCCAGCGCAGGTTGTTCACCCGCCAACAGATGATGACCAAGGACGAAGTCAAGCGCGAGCACAAGGAGTCCGAAGGCGCGCCCGAGATAAAGAGCGAGCGGCGCTCGTTCCACCAGGAGATCGTGAACGGCCCCGGAGGAAAACGCAAGCCCTCGGTGGTGGTGACCAACCCCACGCACCTGGCCGTGGCGCTGTTGTACGTGGAGGACGAAACCCCACTGCCCCAGGTACTGGCCAAGGGCGCGGGCCTGAATGCCCAGGCCATTGTTGCCGAGGCCCGCCGCGAAGGCGTGCCCATCATCCAGCACATTCCGCTGGCCCGAGCGCTGACGGCCCAGGTGGATGTGGACGACTTCGTGCCCGCACACCTCTTTGAATTGGTGATCGACGTGCTGAAGGCGGTGAAAGACGTTGCGCCAGCCGAACGGCCTCAGCCATGACGCGTAAAGTGCGGCACTGCCGCAATAAGCGCAAACGACTATCTTGCCCATGCTTGATATTTGCCAAGGTCTGATCAGCAGCACCCTGCGCAAGTTGCTCAAACGGTTGCACTACCCATCTTAGGATGATGCTGACCTGTGTGCGCTGGAATGCGGCTTACCCGCTGAGCCTCAGTCATATCGAGGAACATGCTGCTGGAGCGCGGTGTTTTTGTGGATCACGTCACGGTTCACCGCTGGGCGATCAATGTGCTGCCAGTTCTGGACGCCATGTTCCCCCGACGAAAGCGCCCCGTGGGTAGAAGCTGGCGCATGGACGAAGCCTGCATCAAGGTTTCAGGCCAGGCTCATCTACCAGTGCCTTCATTGTCTCGTGGATAGATCGGTGTATCTCTGATCGGGGTAAACACTCATGTCTACCAATGAACTTGTGGACGAACCATCTCCACTAATCTCGAAGACTCACACATCCTAATGTCTAATCAAAGGACAATTCATGCCACGTTCAATAAGCCCTAGCACATACTTTCCATGCTCCACGATCAACGTAATGCCGAGGCCGCGATCTGCAGTTGAGTTGCGACCTGTTAATAGCGAAATACCAGATGAGCCGGGAAATGACGAAATAAACTTTAAAAATGTTTCAGACATTAAAAATGATCCAGACCCATTCTCAGGGGCAAAAAAAGCCAAGGAATTTTTTCCAAGCTCACGCAAGTTCAACCCAGGGAGATTACTTTCCCAAGTAGTACCTCCCCAAGTAGTACCTCCCCAAGTAGTACCTTCCCAAGTAGTACCTTCCCAAGTAGTACCGTCCACTATCTTGGATAAAGTGAATCTGATCATGAGACACGTCCGCCAACCTGATGTGAAAAGCACATCGGACTTGTTTATGCCTCCACAACCCTTTTACGGGGCCTGGGGTTTGGCCTCGCTTCCAGGGACTTTATCTTCATCAGACGTATTATGGGCAGGGAATGAACCTCCATCAGCAACATCAATTTTTCCTTGGATCGTTGGGCACGCACGGATTTTTGATGGCATTCTTACCTATCAAGACTACATCAAAGCTGGCAAGATAAAAGATAATGAACGGTCAGACTGCCTCGTTTACTTGAATGCTATATGGGCAAAATGTGCACTTACGGAGCTCAAGGAATCTGTCAAGGAATCTGATCTCAGCCAAGAGGAGATTAATGAGATTAAGAGCGCTATATCAATAGTTGAAGCCTTGGAGAAAGAAAAGCGTGAAACGTTCTTAAACCTCCTTCCCGATAAATTAAAGATTCGGGAGTGGATGGCGTTAGTGCGCGATGTGGGCGGGGGAGTTGTGGGTACTGGTCATGCGTTAATTGTATTGGCGAAATTCATCCTCGGTGACAAGACAAAGCTGCTGTCCACCGCCAAAAATTTCGTCGAGGTTGTTCCATTTATCGGCGGGACTTTAAGCGCGATCTCTGGCATTACGGGCTTCGTTCAAGGGGTTGCCGAGCTTATTGATGGGACGAATGCCGCGAAAGCCTTGAAGGAGGCTGAGGATTTTGATAAGCATGTGTTTGCGGATTATTTCAATAAATTTCCGGAGTTGGAGTCATTGATCAGGCATCGCCAAAACTTGCGAGACTTACAGCTCGATCTTGCCAAATTACTCAAATTGCATGGCGGCTTCAGGCTGGGAAACGGATGCATTGGCTTGGGGGCGGCTGTGGCTGCATTGATCATTGTCGCAGGAGGCGCTTCCGCGGGTATCGCATATCTTGTTGCAGGGCTGACTGGGGGTGCATTTCTGCTGTGGGCCAATATTCGTGCCACCCTCGTGCGGAATGCACAGAATACATTCGACAAGACGTATAGAGCTATAAGCGCCGTCAACGATAATCCGAGTGGTATTCCCGGACTTCCTACGGATAAAAGCCTTCCATCGATCCAGGAGATCGCCCAAAACTTCTCTGTAAAGCTCAATAACCCAGTTACAAGAGGAGAAACAATTGAAATGTTGGTGAAACTGGGCATTCCCGACGGCGTTGTCAATTCGGAACCCGTTGATGTCAATGAGCTGGCCAAATACCTCGTACCTTCCCGCGGCATCACGGTGCCAGATCAGGTTGCGTTGAGCAACGTTTATGCACAGTCCAAAACTGCGGAGGAGAGGCTGCGCGTTGTACAAGCGTGGTTGGATCACAAGGAGCTGAAAGAACTTAGTGTTGAACATATCGCCAAAAAAACCGTTAAGGATCTGCCGCACTGGAGCAGACACCTGAAAACGGGCTCAGACATGGGTGATCCTGGCAAATCCAAGCTGACGCTGGAGCTCATACGTGAGCTCTGGGATGAACAAGGGTTCAAGTCTTACATGCAGAAGTCACTGAATCTCGAGGATGGTGTGCCACTTTCTGGGCCGGATGATGCATGGAGACTGTTGAAATCACGACGCGAGACTACGATGACGCAGGAGAAGGCGAGTGCGGCCGTTGCCGCCTTGATCAATGGAATGAAGGTTGACGCTATCCAGAGATGTCTGAATTCTCTCAAGAAGGATCCAATGACACTTGCGTGCAAAGATGTACTCAAAGTCCGCTTTGCGATTGATGAAAATTGCAAGCACAAAGAGGGCATCAAGGCAGCTTTACGGGACCACGTGAGCAAAACTACCTTGGACGTCAATACCATCGGGAATTTTATGGCGGTTTACAAGGCAACTTTGGAGCAGGACAAAGCCCCGCTTCTCAATGTGATGAATGATTTCCTGCAGAAGACCCACGATCAAATGAATAATGAAGAGCAAAAAAAATTCAATCAGATGCTCGACGTCACAGGCGATTTCCGTTCGCTCTCGGCCAAAGAAATGGATGCGATCCTGGGAAAGGTTCATAAGTTTCTGCTCGTCTCTAAGAAGCTTCAGGGCCAGACACTGACAAAAGTGATTGCTTCTCTGCATAAGTACCCTACCAATGGCAGCTACCCACACGACGTTGTCCAGCTCGCGGCTCTCCGCGAACTGCGAATCAGATGCAGTCTTGGCAATCCCGAAGATGTTAAGCATACCCTGGCGCTGGCCAAAGAGCTCTCGCGCAGGAAATTGCACGAACGCGGACTTGGACCCGGCAAAGGGGGGGCGTGCTCGGCTTTTTTGGTTACTACCTGAACGAGAAAGGCGTGATCGTCGAAGAGCTGGTGAAACGGTGTCTGGGCCAAGGTTCACCCATCAACTCGTTTTCGGCCTCCATGGCCAAGCAATTGCGCGCCAATCACAGCAACGAACCAGCTTATATTGCTGCACTCACCTATTGGACGAACAAGCTCATTGGCACAGGAGAAGAGACCAATCTGTCGAAACTTGCGGATAGGCTTGACTTGTATCGAACGCCGGGGAAACTGGAGACGGCACTCAAACGCAATGATCTCTCAGCCGATGGCCCAGAGATGACTTGTCTTAACTATAGGCTGAATGTCGCGAAAGAGGAATTGAAAAGCACAGCATCTGTTCTGAAAGACCACACAAAGTGGAGGGAAGATGACTCTTCACGCTTCGTCACGCAACTGACAGAATTTTTCTCGCTGGAAAAAATCGCGCGCAATTACAATATAGAGGTCAATGTAATGGAGCTGGGGTTGCCGCTTGAATTGAAAGATCGGCTTGATCATTATCGCGCTGCGCTTGAATACAATAATAAAAAGGCACGTGCCAAAAACATCAGGGCCATTAAATGGGAGTTCGATAACCTGAAGACAGGTAATAAATTGGCCGCTAACCCCTTCTGGTCGGCAAAGTTTCTGAATTCTCGAACTGAGTTGCGGACTGAGGTTTTCAAAGAAATGGAAAAGCGTTATGACTGGTTGAGCAAAGCAGATTCTTACAAGTCGTTCGTGAAGAAGGTCAATGAGATAGCTTCCATGAATACATCACGCCTGACCAGCGCTCTCAAGAAGAATGATCCAGTTGGGGACTATTGGATTTATAACCAGTTCGTGACCTACGGCCTGGAAAAACCCACCCTTGAGACGCTGATTATTCTGAAAAATGTAGCGAAGAATGGAGATCTCAGTCTTCTGGAAAAAATTGCGAAGATACGGGATGAGGCCTTTTGGGATAAGCTGAATAATAAGATCTTGGATAGTTTGCCAAAAATGGTCTCGGCTTAACGGCTAGATTCACAGCTGAAAACGGCAATCGTCCATCGATTCCTTAATGCTCTGAGCGACACCGCCTGATACACGGCACTGCTCGATTGAGTAGCCCCGCCAAATTGTAGGCCAGCGCCTGCGGGAGGGGCCCACTTCGGCAACATCCTCGGCCGAAGGGGTGCCACTACTCGGGTGCCCCCCGCCGGAGCTGACGTGCCGCATCACACGATAGCGAATGTACGCCAGCGCATCCCTGTGCGATCGGTAATCATTGCAATCGCTTTGGTGTTATCCTGCATCTTGTGTGAGGTCGAGTTCCAGTTGAAGCCTCCTCGAATTCCTGAACCACTCAGAAGTAGAGGTTGGGGAATTTTGTCACACGGTATTCAACTGGAGGAACTGACCCCAAGGCTTCATGGGGCCGGTGGTGGTTGTAGCGATGCAGCCAGTCCGCCGTCATGTCCCTGACCTCTTGCAAGGAATCAAAGACATAGCAGTCCAGTACTTCGGTGCGATACGTCCGGTTGAATCGTTCCACATAGGCATTCTGGGTTGGCTTTCCAGGCTGGATGTGATTGAGGACGATGCCTCTGGTCTTGGCCCAATCGGCCAGCGCATGGGCAATGAACTCCGGGCCGTTGTCCATGCGGATAGACAGCGGCGCACCACGCACCTCCACCAACTCGTTCAAAGCCCGTATGACCCGCCCAGCGGGCAAGCTGGTGTCAATCTCGATTCGCAACGCTTCCCGGTTGAACTCATCGATGACATTGAAGGTGCGGAACCTGCGGCCCGACCACAAAGCATCGGACATGAAGTCACAGCTCCAACCCTGATTGGGCTGCTTTCCCGCCTCCAGAGGCTGGCGGATGCGCGCAGGCAGCCGCTTCTTGCCTCGCCGTGGTAGGTTGAGATGGAGCTGGCAATACACCCGCCACAACACTGTCTTGCCCTAGGGCTGGTTCTGATGGCGGGCGCTTGCGTAAAGCAGGCCAAAACCATGCCGTGGATTGGTAGCCATATAGGTCTGCATGAACTGGATGACCCCGGAGTCATCGATTTGCTTGTGGCAATAGCGCAGTGTGGAGCGGGCAATGCCACTGGCAACACAGGCTTTGCGTTGGCTCATGCCATGGTCGGCCATGAGCGTTTGCACCACATCAATCCGACGCTGCGGGGTCAGAGCTTTCGGTCAACGACGTCCTTCAACGCATGGTGCATGAGTGCAAGGTCGGCATACATGCGCTTAAGCTTGGCGTTCTCCTCCTGCAGCTCTCGCAACTGAGAAAGATGCGGGACGGTCATCCCGTTGAACTGATTCTTCCACTTGTAGTAGGTGGGTTCGCTGACGCCGTGCTTCCTGCAAGTCTCACCGACCTTGGCTCCCAGTTCGACCTCTTTCAAGATGCCGACGATTTGACTTTCGCTGAACTTTGATTTCTTCACGTAGAGACTCCGTTAGGGGGATTTTCTCTACTTCTGAGTGGCTCAAGCTTTCAAGGAGGCTTCACAGTCTAAACGGCATTGAGTCGGCTTTTCCCGAGATATTCAAGCATCTATTAGGACGCCGTGAAAGTATGATTTCCCGGGCTTGGCCTTGCTTTTGATTGGCTCATGCTGGATCCAGACCTCCAACGCAAGTCTCGCTATTGTGTACAGGCCGCCGCGGTCATCGAGCACGGCATCTTTTACTTCGGGAAAATGATTTAACGTGTTTTTGAGTGCTTGAAAAACGTCGTTTGAATCCTTTGAACAAATGATGTCTTTGAGTGCGACAATCGTTCTCTCCGATGGGGCCTCCTTTCCGAAAAATAATTCTATAGAGGGTTTCTGCATGGCTCCCAAAAGTATTCCAGTTTGAATCGGTCCACGTGATCGAATTATCTTTAACAAAACGTCGATGCCCTTGTCGGTTTCCTCATTTTCGCCCTTGACGGAAAGGACGCTCAAGTGGAGCCAGCCAAAAATGTCCGTTTTGCTATAGTGGTCAGGAATTTCGCTTATCTCTTTTAGTAACGGGAATGACTCTAAGAATTCGCTTTTCGTAGATTCGGGAGCTCCAGCAGCACAATTGTAAAAGTCCATTGTCACTACAAATGCACGCAGTGCATTCAATATATTAGCCGTTTCTCCCTCTGAAAAGCATCCCGAGTCCTTCAATTTTTGAATTAAGCGATGCGAAAATTTCAGGTCTTGGTCCTCGAACTTATAGTACGAGAACAATCCTTTGAATGAGGAAAAGAGCTCTCTTAGTTCTTGGAATTTATTTCTGTCTTTTGCCAGATCGATACAGTGTTGAAAGAACGCAGTACTCATTTTAGGACATGGCATGAAAATAGACTTGGCAATATCTCTCTTTCTTTTCGATGGATCCGAGAGCCATCTCAAAAATTCTTGAAGACCGATTTTTTCGCTTATCTCTGACCGAAGCTTGTTATATTGAATCGGGTTTTTCTCAGACAGTTTTTCGATTTTTTCTATGAATGTGTCCAGTTCAGAGAAGAGGTTGTCCTGTTCAAAGCGGGGCTTGATTTGCAGTAGCAATTTGATATCGGTGGCGATAGGTGTGATGAAGTCGGCGAGTTTTTCGAGGTTTTTTATCTCCCTCGGCCATAGCTTCAGCAGTGCCTCTGTTTTCGACGAAAGTGATCGGGGGTAGGAGTTTTTCTCCAGGGGCACCAGAACTAGAGGACTTTCGCTTTTTTGGGCTGGCTTCGTGGCAACCCATTCTATTTTTTGGTGGTCATTTTCGTTGGCATCGGCGTTTTTCCGATTCTCGTCCCCAAAACACTTGCGAATCGCTAAGAAATCAGGTTTGTGACGTTTTATAGTCATCTGGATAACATTATTTACCTCGGTTGGGCTTTGCGGATCCAGCGGCGCTTGTGTTTTCTTCTCGACTTCAGCGAGCTTGAGCTTGATATCCACCATGTTGCTCTTACTGCTTTCTGGTATTTCATCAATTTTTTTTAGAAGCTTCTCGGCCAAACTATGGATCTGTTCATTAGGTAGCGCTGGAACTTCGGCAAGCCACAAGTCAATGTTGCAATTGTCCTGCAGCCCTTGACGGAGTCCGCTCGTTGTGCTAATGAAGTTCTCTAATTCCTTCATGATGGCATAGTAAACATCATCCCTGCCTTGAAGGGTCAACGGCGCATGCGACGAGGGCAAGCGAATAGGCAGGCTGGAGTTAATGCGGTTCATTTCTTTTCCGTAGACTTCGGCGCGGGCTCGAGTTTGCGCACACCTTTTTTATATTTAGTAAAGTTGACCTCCCTCCTTCTGCCGTACCAATCAAATTGATGAAGTCCGGGGTTTAAGGTCAACTGATTTCTGTGCTGATTGGGGATTGATGATCTTGCCCCCGTATCTCAGGACACGGTCTATGTGCATTTTATCGGCTCTTTTCATACTGCGTGGCTTACATCCCTTATGTGGTTACAACGCTTATAGCGTCGGGATCGATGGTCTTGTCGTCGGTCGGCGACGCATAGTGTCCGCTGAGCAGGATATGAGGCCGGAGAAATCTGCACCAGCGTCTTGAGATCGCTGCTTGAGTCGCCTTCGGTCAGAGTTTTTGAACTTTTCAGGCCGGAGGGTTCACTCACGGTACCAAAAGAAAGCATGACATGAAGCAATTGGAATCCTCCAGACTGCTGAAACGGATGCGTGAGCACCTTGGCTTGCCTGATGCCGCGACACTGCTTGAGACGGGCTTGCTACGCGTCGGTGGATATGGCCTGCTGCTGCACTACGACGAAATGTCCGAACCGGACGTCATTCAGGCACGTCTGGATATGGGCGCGCTAGACAAGGAACAGAGGGAATGGATGTGGCATCGGCTGCTGGTCAGTAACTTTGAATGGGGAGCGAACGGCTCTTGGGCTGGAGCCTGACGCCCGAAGGGGACCATGTCACTGTCACTGCGCAATATCCCTTTGATGTGCAAACCACCGGCGCGGCATTGGCGGGCTGGCTGCGCAATCTCGTTGCCTGTACCGAGGCGTATTGGCGGGTGCTGCCCTCACAGCAACCGCTTGCCGAAATACTGTCGCTGGTTTCGCGCTGGGCGCTTCGAAGCGCGAATCGATTTGGGCATGGATATCGTTACCTCGCGCGAAAAGCTATTGCAAGGGTTGTTGTGGAATAACTTTGTGCTGGGGTTGAGTGGCCGGGTGTTGTTCAGTGTGCATCCCGATAGGCATGCGGTGGTGCCGACATTGCAGCAGGATCTTCCCGCCGAGGCGAACGCTGAGGATTTTGTCGAGTTGCTGCAAACTATCGCCGGGAATGCGAAGAATATTTGGAGCGAGGCGCGTGCTGCGTTTGGGCGAGCTGAAGTAGCGCTACAGCTAGGCCTACCTCATAGCGGCGCATCAAAGGTGAGCCAGAGATCGGTTGGATGATTTTATTTTAAAAATAAGGATTTGAATGAGTCTACATAGGTTTTCATCAGGAAGTAAATTAAATCTTCAGAGATCGCTATTTGAACCTACAGGAGCAGAGGGGAGTAACTTCCCTAAATTTTCAAGTAACAACGAAAACAAACCGGGTAATTCTTTTAGATGTCCCGCCGAGTTAAGGAATAATATTAACAATAAAATTCCAATGGCAATTCTGGGCGGGAAGAGGCAAAAAATGGAGAATAGCAATAACCCTAGCATTAAGTTTGCTCAGGTGGTCAAAAAGGCTGCAAGTCAGTCATTTACCCAACGGCATCCTGTTATTGCGAGATTATTGAGTGGTTTCGTTGGAGTTGTTGCATTCGCAGCCAATAATGTTGTTGCTCCATTTTTAATAGGCGCAGCCATCGTCTCGAAGGCGTGTGGTTCAGGCGAACTCGCCAAACGGATTGGAGCCCTTCCGTTCATGAAATACCTGGCGGGTTACCTTGCCGATGAAATGGAAAAAGATAACATGTCAAGTGGGGAAATGGCTGTCATGGCAATACCATTCTTCGGTCCCGTACACATGGGAGTGAACGCAGCAAAGAAAGCTTTCGACAAAATGCAAAACCGCCACTGACAATGGCGGGACTGTTGAAAATACTGACAACCTTAAAAAAGCTCCGAAAGAAGAGCGCCCGACTCGGCGCATGTCAAGGTAGTTATCGTCTCAGTCATGCAGCCCTGAGCGGGAGGCGGTCGTCAACATGAATGTCAGCGATCAACATATTCAGCAGAGGGCTGCATGACTGAGGCGACAGCTACCTTGACACGCGCCGACGTTGAGCAGGATATGAGGCCGGAGAAATCTGCACCAGCGTCTTGACATTGCTGCTTGAGTCACCTTCGGTCAGATTTTCTGAACTTTTCAGGCCGGAGGGTTCACTCACGGTACCAAAAGAAAGCATGACATGAAGCAATTGGAATACGCCAGACTACTAAAACAGATGTGCGAGCACCTTGGCCTGCCTGATGCCGCGACACTGCTTGAGACGGGCTTGCTGCGCGTCGGCGGACATGACCTGCTGCTGCACTACGACGAAATGTCCGAATCGGACGTCATTCAGGCACGTCTGGATATGGGCGCGCTAGACAAGGATCAGCGGGAATGGATGTGGTATCGACTGCTGGTCAGTAACTTTGAATGGGGAGCGAACGGCACCGTGGGCTGGAGCCTGACGCCCGAAGGGGACCATGTCACTGTCACTGCGCAATATCCCTATGATGTGCAAACCACCGGCGCGGCATTGGCAAGCTGGTTGCGCAATCTCGTTGCCTGTACCGAGGCGTATTGGCGGGTGCTGCCCTCACGTCGACCGGTTGCCGAAATACTGTCGCTGGTTTCGCTACAGCGTGTCGTGTTACCTGCTCAGCCGCAGGCGGCTAGTTGGGAGGCGTTGATCGAGGCATTTTGCACTCATGTCGGTTTGACGGAGCGAGATCATTTGCTCAATGACGGGGATATGTTGGCCGTTGACGGTGTCGACATGCTGTTGCGGCATGACAAAGCCGCAGCCGGGCGCTTCGAAGTGCGAATCGATTTGGGCATGGATATCGTTACCTCGCGCGAAACGCTATGGCAAGGGTTGTTGTGGAATAACTTTGTGGTGGGGTTGACTGGCCGGGTGTTGTTCAGTGTGCATCCCGATCGGGATGCGGTGGTGCTGACATTGCAGCAGGATCTTCCCGCCGAGGTGAACGCTGAGGAATTTGTCGAGTTGCTGCAAGCTATCGCCGGGAATGCGAAGAATTTTTGGAGCGAGGCGCGTGCTGCGATTGGGCGAGCTGAAGCAGCGCTACAGAAAGGTCCACCTCATAGCGGCGCATCAAAGGTGCGCCAGAGATCGGTTGGATGATTTTTTTAACTTTAAAAGGATTATTATGATGTCAACGACACTTAATCCGGTGCTGGTTAGCTTACCTCAAGTTCCAGAGCCCAACCAAGATGTTTCTGCTGGCGATGCCTTTATTACGAGAAGCCCAAATCGCAGTAACGAGAATGTTGAAGTTTGCGAGAGCATTAATGACTCTATTCGTTTTGTTATACGTCAACGAAATTATTTACAAGCGAGACATATTGGCAATAACAAGGAATTGAAAGATTCGTCGATCGATGCAGATCGGGTTGATATTAAAGTGCACAAACAATCGATCGTAGAAAATGGGAAATCAGATTCCCTCCTGAAAAATAATAATCAAATTAGCAACGAGTTTGCTTCGAGTGTCTGTGGCTCGACACAGCTTCCATTTACTCAACGGCATCCTTTTCTCTCGGCCTTATTTGGTGCCATAGTTACAATTTTTGCAACTCCTTTTATCGCCCTAGGCAATATGATTATTACTCCTTTTTTGATGGGCGCAGCCTTCATCTCGCAGGCGTGTGGCAAAGGCGAAATCGCCAAAAGAATTGGAGGGTGGGGATTAACGAAAGTACTGATGGGTGTTAATGCCAGTTTGCTAGCAAAAGGTGAATTATCAACTTTCGAATTGGCTGCCATGGCAATTATGGTGCCCTATACCGTAGTGGTGGGGATAATGGCTTCCGGATATAATCTTTATGAAAGTAGCCAGGAATTCCTTAACAAACAAAACCATGACGCCAAGTTAGACAATCAGGCTACAAATCCACCACGATTTAATACTGAGCGCAACAGTGCACCCGAAGATTTAAATGTTATTGATTAACTTGAGCAAGAAATACAGCCGCTAATGAGCTATGAGAGCTCAGCGCGAGAACTCTCGCGCTGAGTTCGCCGCTCGAGTGGGTAATGTTTTGAAGTTTATTCAATGCAATTCAAGGCCCTTTATCCCGTACTTAAGTTGTATTGGCTGACTGGTCCAGGATGTTGACCGTTCTTATAGTGGCGATGCAGGTGAAGCCGCGAGCGTGGCGCTTGGCGGCCTGGAAAAGGCCGTTGATTGCCTCCAGGAGAGTGCGGATCATCTTGGCGATCAGCGCGTCCGGATCGGCAGCCGCCTCGGACTTGAGCTTGGCCGTGTCCTTGAGCAAAGTCCAGCGCATGCATGCACTTGAGGGACTTGTCGGTGCGCTGCTGGATACGGGGCTCTTAAAAGGGTGCAGGCCAGACAGGCTGTCATGGTCTAGATGGCAGTCTAGAATTTCTGCCGGCTGCATTCGTCGCGGGGCTATCCCACCCGATGCAGTTCGAGCAATGCTGCTACGAGGCACAGCGTAAAAAGGCTGCGCAATCGTCGGGCTAAGAGCTACACGAAACGAGGGCAAGGTCATTGATTGGGGAAAGGAAAAAGGGCTTACGTACTATGAACAGCATTTCGTTGATTAAAAATCAACTTGTTAATGTTGCCGTAACAACATCTGAGTCTTCACTTGGGCCGCTTACCCCTGTAACGGTCGACGAAGTCATTGGCGCGTTCAAGAAGGATTCTGTCTTTCGCGAATACTTCGACTCGACGCATTCAGGCCTGCAAGCAAAAGAGAACGATCGATGGGCTCTGGATTTGACCGTAGCCATCAACGATAAGATCGCGGATTTGCCGAAGTCCCATACTGGGTGTGAATTAATCTTTCGTTTTCGCAAAGCATATGGTGACGTAAATCATGTTGCTCTGGCCACGGTTTGGCGCGGGCAGAATGGAGTGCTGAATATTGGGTTTGCACATCAGGAAAGCATCCCACGTGGAAAGGAGAGTCGAGGAAGAGTGTTTGATACTTTCGACAGTCGTGCGGAATTCAACGGAAAACCCCCACCCGTTCTTCAATCAATGTTGAAATATGGCTTGCCGAACGTGGCCTTACGGACCTGCCCGTCTCCCGAAAATGTAAGAATGGCGGCATCGCTTAGCGATGAGAGCTGTGAACATCCTTACGGATTTGATGGGAAGGCCGACTCTGAGGGGTTTCACGCCCTGACCTGCTTTTCTGTAACTCAGGCCGTACATAACGCAGTGCAAGGCAAGCTAACGGAGATGAACACTGCCCCGACTGTGCCTCACGTGTTCAAAGAGTTGATGAACGATATCTTTGGCGATGAGACCTTCGACAAATACAGGTATTTCACGCATAACGGGACCAAATTTGATTTGGAAAATCTCCCGCAAGGCCAATTGGTTAAAGGCTTTCTGTCAGTTGGCAAGAGTTGGGGCGATCTCGAACGGTGGGATGTCAGTCCCGCTAGCCAAGCAACTCCTTCGTCCAAGACGGCTTCGATGCGCCCGAAGTTTTGACAATGCCGCGAAGCGGTCGCAATTCATTCCGGCATCGGCAGATCTTCCACCTACACCGTTTTCTCGAAATCCGGAACACCGTTTTTGTTGCGATAGTGGAGCCGAGGCTAAAAAGAGTTACGGAGTCGGCCTGTTGATCAGCCCTCCTCGACCCTCACTAAGTGCTCCCATTTGCCGCCAAAGTCATAGGTTTAGGTCAGCGCCGCGCCGACGCGGCAGACATCGCTCAACCGCGACGTGCTGTCGATCTTGCAGCTGCTGCCGCGCCCGTCCTGGTACGAGAACAAGTGCATCAGTTCCAAGCCCATAACTCCCTGGATGTAGCATTGCAACTGGGAGAGTTTTACGTTGCATAGGTGTCGAAGCGGCGCCATACCGCGGGCGCTACATCCAGATAGAGAGTTCTCAATCGATATGTATTGCTCACACTGCCCACGGATTGATAACGGATACACTTACTACCTCATAGGGGGCAGTGTCGCGCCATGCCACGATGAAGCCCCGCGAGGCCGCAATCGCTGCAATGTAGCTGTCGGGTGTTGGAAATCCCCGGCCGCAGTTCTTTGCCATCACGGCCCGATCACTGCAAAACCCCATCAGACCGTCTAGGGTTTGTGCCAGCACGTCTTTGCGCTTGCAAGCCGTAAGTGCAGCGATGCCAAATAACAGCTCGGCTAGCGTCACGCTGGACTGGTACAGCGATGCAGCGGCTTGCTTGTCAGCCAGGCCCGCACGGACAGGTGCAGCTCTGGTTTATCGCTTAGGAAACGACGTTGCTATCGAAGAGCATCGATCAAATTTTAACGGATTGCGTATTCCGGCGAATGCCGCCATCCATTCCAATCCAAACCCGACCATTCATTCCAGCCCAAAGTAGGCCAGTAAATCCAATACAAACCCGCCAGGTCAGCAATCAGTCAATGCCACTGAATTGGCCTACTCATTGGGGGATTGAAACGGCTGGCTGGACCTCGCCCGTGAATGTCTCTGATGGGCTGGAAGCAGTCGTCGGTCATGTCAACAAACTTCAGGTCGGGTACGCAGCAGCGCTTGCGGGTACTGGCGATCGGTATGGCTGCCGCTTGAATAATGGGCCAATGACATGTCGACTCCTGCCTGCTTGATAAACCCGATGAACTGCTCATCGTCAAATCCGCCGTGCATCCATAGATCCAAATTTACTGCAATACAGTGGCCATTTGTGAGAAAATAGAATCTAGGAATGAGCAATTATCATATATAAATGAATCTTGAATATGGTCTGAATATCTACGCGAAAGCCAATTCAAATCACAAAATGAAAGCTTTTGAAAGATAACTTACAGTCATTCCGCTTAATATTTTCAATGTAAATAAAATTTATATTGGAAGTCATATAATGCAAAACATAAATATTGATTTCAATGCTGATAGTTTCGATACCCAGAAATTAATCAAGCATGACCGGTTTTTGGAAAAACTATTGTTCGCTGTATTATTTCCAGATCGGTCTTCGACTGTATGTCGGGCAGACCGTATCAGGCAGTACACCCGCTCGATCCTATCAGTACTCAATATTGACTCTCAAGATTGTTTAGATGCTTCAGTGGAAAATATAGGAAGGATGGCATTAATTCATGATTTGCGCTTAGATTTTCTGTTAACGAGCTGCTCTTATCCGAAGTCTATCGACTTGCCCTTGGATAATTCGAAATTACAGTATGATGAATCTAGCAGTCAAGTTCAAATTAAACAGGGCGCGGAAGTTGATTTGAACAAGCATTGTTCAGTTGCACTTCATGCGTTGCACGCTGTCCGTGGTAGTTTTAAATACTCTATTAATTTGAAGGAATCTGAAAGGCAAAGTATGCACTTACTTGCAGCATTGTTTCCAATGCTAGTTTGTTATGATGATATTTTCAGAGAGGGGTTTGGCTCAATAGAAGTACGTCACAAAAATGCTGTAGATGGTGTTATGGCAGCCTTTGGCGAGTCCATTGATCCATCACTATGCAGTGCATTTTTATCAGTCCAATCTGAATTCAAGTTTATAGGCTTGCAAGCAACCTCTTCAAATTTTCAAAATTTTTGATAAACTACGAGAGGTATAGGTCACCCCCCTCTTTTGCAGGAGATCGCAGAAGTAGAAACGTTACACAGTCATGGCCAGTCGCTGCTTTGGTGTAAATCCGCCCAAGGCTATATTGGGTCGGTCATGGTTGTAAGACCACATCCACTTCGTTGCAAAGTCCTGGACTCTGCTAAGTCATGCCAATAGTACTGTGACAACCATTCGTATCTGACCGTCCTGTTGAACCGCTCAACATAAGCATTTTGCTGTGGGTTGCCCGGCTGGATGTATTCCAGTCTGATGCCCCATTCAATCGCCCAGTTTTGGATCGCTGAGCTGATGTATTCCGGGCCGTTGTCACACCGAATCACCTGCGGCTTGCCGCGCCACGAGATGATCTGCTTGAGTTCCCGAATCACCCGCTCCGAGGGCAGAGAGAAATCGACCTCTATCCCAATGGCCTCGCGATTGAAGTCGTCAATGACATTGAACAACCGAAATGTTCTGCCGTCTTCGAGCTGGTCGTGCATAGAGTCCATCGTCCACACCTGGTTGATGCCCTGTGGCACCGCCAGCGCCTCAGGTTTCTCCAGCACCAGCCGCTTGCGGGGCTTGATCCGCAAATTGAGCTCCAGATCCTTGTAGATGCGGTACACACGCTTGTGGCTCCATTTGAAGCCCTTGACGTTGCCCAGGTACAGGAAACACAGGCCAAAGCCCCAACTGCGGTGGTTGTCTGTTAGCCTCATCAGCCAACTGGCCACCTCGGCGTTCTCGGCATCGAGCTTGCGCTCGTAGCGGTAGCACAATTCGCTGATGCCAAACGCCTGGCACGCCACCCGTATACACACACCGCGTTCTGTCACAGCCTTTTGGGCCATCTCCCGTCTGCGAGATGGCCTCACCACTTTTTTTCAAGCGCCTCCGCCACGATCTCGGCCTTGAGCTTTTCCTCAAGGTACATCTTCTTGAGCCGCCGGTTCTCGTCTTCCAGCTCTTTCATGCGCGCCAGCATCGACACGTCCATGCCGCCGTATTTGGATCGCCACTTGTAAAACGTCGCGGTGCTGATGCCCAGCTCCCGGCAAATGTCGGGCACCGCAAAGCCCGCTTCGACCCGTTTGACCGCATCCATGATCTGGCTGTCGGTGAACTTTGACTTCCTCATGTAGAACCTCTTCCGTTGGAAAAAATTCTACTTCTTAGCCCTTGGGTTCTAGGGGAGGATTACCCGAGAACACGCCCGTCTGATTCTGAATCACATGCGCAATCGGTCTTTGCCCAATAGCGAGCGACAGGCAGAAATCACGTGCCGGCCTCACAGAATCAGATGGGGTATTCCCTCGTCACAACTGGCCTGACCACACGTCAGCCTCGTGAGGAGTTGCATTCGAAAAAATTGAGGAAATCGTGATAGGCATAAATATTTCATTGCCTTTGATGAACGCAAAAAAAGCAAGGAATTGAAAGGAATTTATTCGCAACAAGGCTACTATTAAGCCGTAAATATCTAGGAGCGCTAATATGAAAAAATTGAATTCGGCAAAGGCAAAACCTTCAACAAATCATATTGATGCAGCGATTGATAAAAATGCTCAAGACTTGGTCCAACTTGGAAATCGGCGGATACGAAATAAAAAGAGTGAACGCAACTTACAGAATGAAGATGCTCATCGAGAAAATCTTGAGCCTTTGGAGTTTGGTAGAAACGCTGAACTCGACCCCCCAGAATATTCTGCCGCAGACCAGCGAGCCGCTTTAGATAGTAGCGCAAATCTAGAGACTGAAGCTGTAACTTCTAACCATCTTGAGTCGTATAGCCAGTTGGGTACTCCCGCAAAATCGGATCCCATCTTATCAATTGATGATCAAGGTAATACAGAAAGCTTTGGTCAAATGATGGAGGCCTCTCCATCAAGCGCTGGCTCATCTCCAATTGCTGCTATTCCAAATATTGCTTCAGAAATAGATTCTCTAGAAATTGCTAGCAATGTTGTTTCTAATGCCTCCTCAGGCCTAGGTATTTTATCCGGTGGCTTAGGTATTCTTTCAGCGACCGCTGTTGTGATGAATGCCACAAAGAATACGCCATCCACAGCTGAGTCGGCATCAGGAGTCGTTACTCTTAATGGTTCTATCGTTGCTGGACCTGTCGTAGCTGGAAATCAACTCACAGTTGTGGTGTCGAGAGCCGATAATAATGGCGAATTGGCTCGAGTAAAGGTGAATAGTGATGGCACTTTTTCTGTTCGCTTTGATGCGAATTACACAGGTGTGGTGATTGCTAAGGTTATTGATAGCGATGATGCCGGAGCGGACTATTTGGATGAAGCAAGTAAGCTGCCAATCGATTTGTCGGTGAATTTACGTGCGGCAGCGGTTATCAACGGGGCTGGGCAGCACACGTTGGTTATTACCCCGATTACAGAAATCGCTGTCCGCCAGTTGTTTACTGAAAGTAAAGCCCCGGGGGGTTCGGGGTTGGATGTAGCTTCAGTCAACTCTATAAACTCAAGGGTTGCAACAGTTTTTGGTCTCACTGATATTGTGAGGGTAAAGCCGGTAGCTGTTAATGATGTTAATTTTTCCTCAGCAGAGGCCGAGTCAAAAAAATACGGATATGCACTTGCCGCTCTTTCCGGAGCCGATCAAAACTTGGTAGGAATGGAGGCTACAGTAGCGGCGGTTGCAAATGGTATTTCCTCTAGTGTCGTTCCGACGGTGAGCAACAATGTGCAGAGGATTTTGCTTCAAGGAGCAGATACAGTCGGGGCGAAGTTAGGGCTTGACATTTACAACGTGGTTAGGCCCCAGTTTAATTTCGCTGAAGCTTCTAGCACTTCTGCCCCCGGTTGGGCTGGTGATGTTAAATCTCTTGGGCAGCAAGATTTGGTCTCAGCTTTGCCGAAAGATGTTGCGGGCCTCACGTCAACTCAGCTTTCACTGATGACTGCGCAACAAATTGGTTGGATCCCCCCTGTTGCAATGTCAAGCTTGTCCAGTTCGAAACTGTTGTCTATTGGAGCGGGCATATCGGGCATGACTGCAACTCAAGCTGCGTCTCTTTCAACCGTCCAAATTGATGCACTTGTTGGGTCTGGTCTGATTCGTAACCTGTCTTCTGAAGCGCTCGCTTCTTTGCCAGGAGCACAAGATAGCTTTAAGTTGATAGGAGGGGGAGCGGGTAATAGCGGAACCGCACCTACGACTCAGACATACAAGGACATCGGAGTCACGGGGATAGATGCGGGCAACATTGCATCGATCAACGATGCCCTCAAGGGACTGCCCGGTGCGAACAAGGACACGGCCGCTGAAGTACAGGGCATTGTCGACGCCTACCGAAAAGTGCTAGGCGTGGCCGATGCGGTGGCAGGCAACACAGACGCTGCCAATCTACCTAGCCTAGCGGACTACGGCAAGATAGGCGTGAGCGAAGTCACTACCGTCACTCAGGCAGCGCTGCTGGGCAGCGTGATCGACGGCAAGAACAAGGTTGATGCGGATACGGTGTCAGAGATCAAGGCGTTGGCGCTTGCATCCAATGCCGTATTGGAGGCGGCAGCGTCGGCCAATGGAGCCTCGCTGAGCATGGCCCAGCTCGAGCAGCTGGGGATCAAGGGCGTTACGGCGGACAACCTGGCAGCAGTGCGTCAAGCAATAGCTAACAGCGCCGATGATGGCAGCGCCATCAACAGCCTGAGCAAGCTGCAAAGCGTGGTGAGTGCAACGACAACGCAAGTTGCAAGCGTGCTGACTGGTTTGCAAAGCTACAGCGGCGCTAACGGACAGAGCGCACCTACGACGCAGACATACAAAGACCTCGCAGTCACGGGGGTGGATGCGGACAACATTGCATCGATCAACGATGCCCTCAAGGGACTGCCCGGTGCGAACAAGGACACGGCCGCTGAAGTGCAGGGCATTGTCGACGCCTACCGCAAAGTGCTGGCCGTGGCCGATGCGGTGGCAGGAAACACAGACGCTGCCAATCTACCTAGCCTAGCGGACTACGGCAAGATAGGCGTGAGCGAAGTCACTACCGTCACTCAGGCAGCGCTGCTGGGCAGCGTGATCGACGGCAAGAACAAGGTTGATGCGGATACGGTGTCAGAGATCAAGGCGTTGGCGCTTGCATCCAATGCCGTATTGGAGGCGGCAGCGTCGGCCAATGGAGCCTCGCTGAGCATGGCCCAGCTCGAGCAGCTGGGGATCAAGGGCGTTACGGCGGACAACCTGGCAGCAGTGCGTCAAGCAATAGCTAACAGCGCCGACGATGGCAGCGCCATCAACAGCCTGAGCAAGCTGCAAAGCGTGGTGAGTGCAACGACAACGCAAGTTGCAAGCGTGCTGACTGGTTTGCAAGGCTACAGCGGCGCTAACGGACAGAGCGCACCTACGACTCAGACATACAAGGACATCGGAGTCACGGGGGTGGATGCGGACAACATTGCATCGATCAACGATGCCCTCAAGGGACTGCCCGGTGCGAACAAGGACACGGCCGCTGAAGTGCAGGGCATTGTCGACGCCTACCGCAAAGTGCTAGGCGTGGCCGATGCGGTGGCAGGCAACACAGACGCTGCCAATCTACCTAGCCTAGCGGACTACGGCAAGATAGGCGTGAGCGAAGTCACTACCGTCACTCAGGCAGCGCTGCTGGGCAGCGTGATCGACGGCAAGAACAAGGTTGATGCGGATACGGTGTCAGAGATCAAGGCGTTGGCGCTTGCATCCAATGCCGTATTGGAGGCGGCAGCGTCGGCCAATGGAGCCTCGCTGAGCATGGCCCAGCTCGAGCAGCTGGGGATCAAGGGCGTTACGGCGGACAACCTGGCAGCAGTGCGTCAAGCAATAGCTGACAGCGCCGATGATGGCAGCGCCATCAACAGCCTGAGCAAGCTGCAAAGCGTGGTGAGTGCAACGACAACGCAAGTCGCAAGCGTGCTGACTGGTTTGCAAAGCTACAGCGGCGCTAACGGACAGAGCGCACCTACGACGCAGACCTACAAAGACCTGGCAGTCACGGGGGTGGATGCGGGCAACATTGCATCGATCAACGATGCCCTCAAGGGACTGCCCGGTGCGAACAAGGACACGGCCGCTGAAGTACAGGGCATTGTCGATGCCTACCGCAAAGTGCTGGCCGTGGCCGATGCGGTGGCAGGCAACACAGACGCTGCCAATCTACCTAGCCTAGCGGACTACGGCAAGATAGGCGTGAGCGAAGTCACTACCGTCACTCAGGCGGCACTGCTGGGTAGCGTGATCGACGCCAAAAACCTGGCCGCGGTGGACAGCGTGGCCGAACTGCGAGCGCTGGCGGATGCAGCGCAGGCCGTGCTTACGGCAGCGGCCCTGCCTGCGGGCGGCACCAGTACGCTGAGCAAAGCGCAGCTGGAACTGCTGGGCATCAAAGACGTCACCGACAACAACTTGGCGGTAGTGCGTCAAGCAATCGCTAACAGCGCTGATGATGGCAGCGCCATCAACAGTCTGAGCAAACTTCAAACCTTGGTATCTGGCGCAGCGTTTTCTGCAAGCGATGTCCAATTGTCAAACGACACCGGCAGTTTCTCCACAGATTATGTAACAACGGTCAATAACCAGACCATCAGTGCAAAGCTCAGCACCGTTATCTCTGCTGGTGACACATTGGAAGGATCTGTGAATAGCGGCGCTACCTGGGAAAAAATAAACAGCATGGTCACTGATCGCGCCATCACTTGGACGGGCGTGACTCTGAATTCCGGTGTCAACAACATAGTATTCAGGCTGACCAAGCAAGATGGTAGTCAATACCTCAGCAGCGCGCAGACCTACACCCTGGACAACACCGCACCTGCGGCACCCACCCTGGTGCTGGATGCAGCCTCGGACACGGGCAGCAGCAACAGCGACCGCATCACCAACGACGCCACCCCCACCATCAGCGGCACGGCTGAAGCCGGCAGCAGCGTCAAGCTGTATGACGGCAGCACGCAAGTGGGCAGCGCCACGACCGGTGGCGACGGCAAATGGAGCATCACCCCGGGCAGCGCCCTGGCCAACGGCACGCACACCCTCACGGTCAAAGCCACCGATGCGGCGGGCAATGTATCTGATTCCTCTGCCGACCTGAGCGTTGTGGTAGATACAGAACGCCCCACTGCGGTGGCCCTGAGCAAAACCATCATAGCCACCCTGGCGGCCACCACCGGCGCCACAGTAGGCAGCCTGAGCGCCAGCGACACCCAAGCCATCAGCTACACACTGGCTGCGGGCGGGGAGCACAACAGCCAGTTCGAGATCGTGGGCGCAGACCTCAAAGTCAAAGACGGTGCCGGTCTGAGTGCTGGCACCTACAACATCAACGTCAAAGCCACCGACGCTGCGGGCAACGAAGCGCTGCAGGCACTGAGCTTTGAAGTCGTCAATGCGCCGTCGGTCAGCAGCATCGTGCGTGCAGACAACGCCTCTGAGACTGTTGCCAAAGGCGCGACGCAGCTCAGCTACACCGTCAACTTCAGCGAAGCCGTCACCGGCGTGGATGTGGCCGACTTCGTGCTCACCACAACCGGCAGCGCGGCCGCCAGCATCGTTAGCGTCAGCGCTGGAGCTACAAATGCAGGCTACATCGTGGTGATCAATGGAATCAGTGGTGACGGCACGGTGCGCCTGGACGTCAAGGCCAGCGGCACGGGCATCAAAAACCTCAAAGGCATCGAGCTGGTTGGCGGCTACAGCAGCGCGCAGACCTACACCCTGGACAACACCGCACCTGCGGCACCCACCCTGGTGCTGGATGCAGCCTCGGACACGGGCATCAGCAACAGTGACCGCATCACCAACGCCGACACCCCCACCATCAGCGGCACAGCCGAAGCCGGCAGCAGAGTCGAGCTGTACGACGGCAGCATCGTAGTAGCTGAGGTCCAAGCCGGTGGCGATGGCAAATGGAGCACCACCCCGGGCAGCGCCTTGGTCAATGGCACGCACACCCTCACGGTCAAAGCCACCGATGCGGCGGGCAATGTATCTGATTCCTCTGCCGACCTGAGCGTTGTGGTGGATACGGCAGCCCCCACGGTCAGCAGCGTGGCGATCACGTCCTCCACGGGTATTCAAAACAGCACCCTCAACGCCGGTGATGTAGTCACGGTAACAATGGGACTTAGTCAAGCGGTGACCGTCACGGGCACACCGCAGTTAGGGCTCAACATAGGTGGCACCACGGTGCAGGCCAACTACGCAAGCGGCTCGGGCACCAACAGCCTGACCTTTACCTACACCATCTTGGCAGGGCAGACCGATGCCGACGGCATCAGCATTGCCACCGACAGCCTGGCTCTCAACGGCGGCACCATCGTGGATGCTGCGGGCAACAGCGCTACGCTTGGCCATACTTCGGTCGCTAACAACGCCGGCTACTTGGTCGACACGACAGCCCCCACGGTCAGCAGCGTGGCGATCACGTCCTCCACGGGTATTCAAAACAGCACCCTCAACGCCGGTGATGTAGTCACGGTAACAATGGGACTCAGTGAAGCGGTGACCGTCACGGGCACACCGCAGTTAGGGCTCAACATAGGCGGCACCACGGTGCAGGCCAACTACGCAAGCGGCTCGGGCACCAACAGCCTGACCTTCACCTACACCATCTTGGCAGGGCAGACCGATGCCGACGGCATCAGCATTGCGGCCGACAGCCTGGCTCTCAACGGCGGCACCATCTTGGATGCGGCGGGCAACAGCGCTACGCTTGGCCATACCTCGGTCGCTAACAACGCCGGCTACTTGGTCGACACGACAGCCCCCACGGTCAGCAGCGTGGCGATCACGTCCTCCACGGGTATTCAAAACAGCACCCTCAACGCCGGTGATGTAGTCACGGTAACAATGGGACTCAGTGAAGCGGTGACCGTCACGGGCACACCGCAGTTAGGGCTCAACATAGGCGGCACCACGGTGCAGGCCAACTACGCAAGCGGCTCGGGCACCAACAGCCTGACCTTCACCTACACCATCTTGGCAGGGCAGACCGATGCCGACGGCATCAGCATTGCGGCCGACAGCCTGGCTCTCAACGGCGGCACCATCTTGGATGCGGCGGGCAACAGCGCTACGCTTGGCCATACTTCGGTCGCTAACAACGCCGGCTACTTGGTCGACACGACAGCCCCCATCGCGAGCGTCACAACAGCTACCCTGTCCAACAAAAGTTCCGCAGTTGTACAAAGCAGCGAAGCAGGTACAGCCTATTTGGTCAACACCTCCGTGTCGGTGAGTGGCCTCTCAAGCATCACCGGTGCAGCAGACAACCTATGGAACAGCGTGAGCATTGCTGCAGCAGCCAGCAACACCAACTTGGCTGCTGCTGGCTTGTCTGATGGCTCCTATAAGTTGTACACGGTAGATAGTGCGGGCAACTTGTCTGTAGCCTCAAGCAACGCCGTGAAGATTGACACGACAGCCCCCACGGTCAGCAGCGTGGCGATCACGTCCTCCACGGGTATTCAAAACAGCACCCTCAACGCCGGTGATGTAGTCACGGTAACAATGGGACTCAGTGAAGCGGTGACCGTCACGGGCACACCGCAGTTAGGGCTCAACATAGGCGGCACCACGGTGCAGGCCAACTACGCAAGCGGCTCGGGCACCAACAGCCTGACCTTCACCTACACCATCTTGGCAGGGCAGACCGATGCCGACGGCATCAGCATTGCGGCCGACAGCCTGGCTCTCAACGGCGGCACCATCTTGGATGCGGCGGGCAACAGCGCTACGCTTGGCCATACTTCGGTCGCTAACAACGCCGGCTACTTGGTCGACACGACAGCCCCCATCGCGAGCGTCACAACAGCTACCCTGTCCAACAAAAGTTCCGCAGTTGTACAAAGCAGCGAAGCAGGTACAGCCTATTTGGTCAACACCTCCGTGTCGGTGAGTGGCCTCTCAAGCATCACCGGTGCAGCAGACAACCTATGGAACAGCGTGAGCATTGCTGCAGCAGCCAGCAACACCAACTTGGCTGCTGCTGGCTTGTCTGATGGCTCCTATAAGTTGTACACGGTAGATAGTGCGGGCAACTTGTCTGTAGCCTCAAGCAACACCGTGACGATTACCATGCCTAAAGCCGGTGACCCATTGATTGATTTAGGAATTTACGGAAAATTGATTAGAGAATTGGGAGGTAGAAATTATTATTATTGGGACCGCTCTGGTGATGGAGCGGCAGGTAACGATAACATATCAATGGATTGGATCGAGCAAACCTTCTTTGGTAGTAGTGCTGGCGCAGTGATAAGCGACTCAAATTCGATGTTTAATATCGATGGCCTTAACGTCCAGATGATTTCGTCGAGTACGCTCAATAATTTAAGACTTAGTGCGGGGATGCCCAGGGTTGCAGGGATGTGGGATTACAGCCAATATCTCTCATCGACTGTTGGACTTAATTATAATACGCACAATATCGTGGGATACTATGGGGTCGATTATGCACCCGATGACTATAAGGAGGGTGTAGTTTTTCTGCAGGTGTTGTGAAGCGACGCACGGGGCATAATATGTTGTGTGTTGCCATCCTCAAAGTTTGTTGAATGCGGCCCGACAGATTCCTGTTGGGGTCGGTTATCTAGGCTCTTGCTATTTATTATCGATTTATATGTGTGTGCGTATAAATATAAGATTTACATTGGAGTTTGGGTTGTTCGGGATTTTTAGGAATCTATAAATTTGCTTCATCGCCTCGCCAGAGTCACCAAGACTTGAATAGGACCTTACTTAAGAGTCAGATTCACAACGCCAGGGTATTTGGATGTGAAGAAGCGATCTAGCCAAGAAGCTGTGCCGCAAAAAGGGGGCTTCAGCGAGGTCATGCTCTACAATCTCGCGGGCCAAGTAAGGCAGATTGGACCTGCCCGATGCCAGACGGGTGCGTCAGCTGGTGACAGAAAAAACAAGCTCAAGAATCTGCTGGTCGAGTTGCACCTTTACATCCACGCGCTGCACACCGCTTACGGGGTAAGGCACTAGCACCGCAAGTCAGGCGGGCGCCTGTGAATGTGATGATCCAGCGATGCGATTTGAGTGCGCGGCTCGCATGCAGGCTTGTCGGGCTATCCGCAAGCGGTATGCACCGACAACGGTCTAGAGCTCACCAGCGGGCGTTCATGGTCCGGGCGAACAACTACGGCACCCGGAATATCTTGATCTGGCCAGGGCGGGCGATGCAAAACGGCTACACCGAGAGCTTCAACTGCAAGTTCAGGAGCGACAGCCTAAACGATCAACGGTTTGAGACGCTGCGGCAGGCGTGCCCGGCTGTCTGCATCTGGTTGCAGGACTACAACGATGTCAGACCCCACAGCAGGGTGAGACGTATACCGCCCGCGCGATCTACCACCCTGGTCAAATTCCGTGGCCTGTCGGATAAGGACGGTGTGGAGGAGTTGCTGGCCCAGACCATCACGGCGGCCGTGAACATGAAACTGATCTCGCCAAAGGAACTTGCCGCTGTGGTGGTGGACTCTACGGTGCAGACCAAGGCCATCAAACACCCCACGGATTCGAAGTTGCTGCAGACAACGCACCATAGTTGCACGCATTGCGAGCCAAATGGAGCCCGAACGACGAGACCAAACACCGAGGCAAGGATAAGAGGCAACTGATGAGGAGTGCAGATTGCTCAAACGCCGCCAAGCGATCGAGCCGATCATCGGGCACCTGATGGAATACCACAGGACGGAGCGGTGCCATCTCATCGGTACAGAGGGAGATGCGCTGCACGCGGTGCTGCGCTCCGCAGGTTACAACATCGCTGCCTGCCGCTGATGATCGTCAAAAAAGGCCTTAACCTTTTGTTGTGACTGCTAGAGGTGAGCGGTTTTGCGATCTTATTTGAGAAATTGGCCGAAATCCACAGCCTCAACTGTCTGCAAAACGCAGATCAGCGCTGGGCGCTGGCTTGTGATGAATTCTATAGGGGCTATTGCATAGCGAAATGCAAGACTATGCAAGGAATTGAGCGGCGTGGATGGGAAAATACTGAAAAAGGTTTGAGTGTCTATATGAAATATTCTGCAATAGCTTTATGGATTCTCAGTGTATCAACAGCACAAGCCGAAACTTTGCAGGCGCTGATTATTGAATCATTATCTCAACACCCAGCTCTGCTGGCACAGCGTGCCAGCTTGGAGAGTAGTAGTTCAGGCGTTGAAATAGCTAAATGGCAGTATTTCCCAACGCCTTCACTCTCGGTTGAGGGCGTTAGTGCTGCAAAGAAAGACTACTCATACCAAGGTGATGAACGAGTCACGACACTACGAATACAGCAGCCAGTCTGGACCGGGGGCAAAATTGGCGCAGGTGTTGAAAAAGCAGAGGCATCTATGTCCCAAGCAAAGGCCAGTGAAAAGGAGGTCCGCAAGCAGCTTTCTTTGAAGCTCATACAGGCGTTCAGCGATTGGGTTTCAGCAGACCTGCGCCTAAAGGTGGTAAATCAAAGCTACAAAATTCACGAGAATCTCGAAAAGCAGTTGATTCGACGTGTGGAGTTGGGGGCTTCCGCTGAAAGTGATCGATCGGTCGTTTCAGTACGCCTGAATTCACTCTCTGCAGAGGCAGCGATGATAAAAGGCCAAATTAATTCTGCAAAAAGCAAGATTTCTTTAGCACTTGGCCGCGAAATACAAAACACCGAATTGGAAGCTGTTAGCAGTTCACCCTATCCTATATATGACTCGGTATCTGCTATTCAACAATTAGCAGTAATGAATTCCCCAACACTAGAACGCTTGCAAGCACAAGAGAAAATAATAAGTGCAACAGTTGCAGAAAAAAAAGCAGAGTTATGGCCTCAAGTTTATTTAAGAATAGAGCGACAGTTTGGAAACTATTCAATACCTCATGCCGACCCATCAACACGTACATTCCTCGGATTTTCGAGCTCATTAAACCCAGGGCTATCAAATAAAGCTGCAATAAATGGTGCATTAGCACAGCGAGAAGCAGCTCGTGAAGAGATAAATGCTCACAAATTGTTAGTGCAAGAAGAGGTAGTGAATGACTCTTTGCAATTAAGTATGTTGACCGAACGTCTAAATGCAGTTAGGTCATCCATCATCATATCTGAAAGTATATTGGATTCATATACCCGGCAGTTTTTAGCTGGCCGGAAGTCATGGATAGAAGTTATGAATGCCGCTCGTGAGACTGCGCAATATCAATCTCAAGGTTCAGAAATCGAAGCGGCACAAACACTCCTTTCGTGGCGCCTTGCAGTAAATACTTATGGCTTACCAGCGGTCATACTTGGAGAGAAATAATGCGTGTTGAAGAGATGCCCCGCGAACTATTGCCCACCTTGTTGCGCCTGTACTACCTCATGCAGGTAGAGGTTGATGCGGTAGCACTCACAGAAGTTGTTTCAAAGTCATTTACGGATCAAACGATGCGAGATCCAACTAGCCTTCTTAGTGCAATTGGAAATGGGATGGGCTTTGGATCAATACGTTTAATCCCAAAACCAGATCAGACGCTTGTCCCACTTTTAGTCAAGTTAAATGATGGCAGTTGGGGAATACTGAGAGGCCGCAATTCTATTGGCCATTGGATAGTCGAGTGTATTGAACTCCAATCTAACAATTGGACATTAAACAGCTATAGCGATGAAAAATCTTTCAAGAGCTTTTTGTTTGAAAAAATTAGCAAAATTGATAAACCTAAGAGTAGTGTTTTTAGACTCGTATGTGAAAAGCTAAAAGAAAACAAGAAATCGGTTGTCAGTCTTTTAATTGCCGGGCTAACAATTAACGTGCTTGTTATTGCAACTTCGCTGTATAGCATGCATGTCTATGATCGTGTGGTACCAACTGGTGCAAGCTCAACATTATTAGTTTTAACAATAGGCGTTTGTGCTTCTATTATATTGGAGCTTATAGTTAGACACGTGAGGTCTAACTTGTTCACCGAATTGGCATCAGATATTGATTCAGCTCTAGCAAAAGATGTTTACAACAGGTTTCTCTCGCTACGCCTAGACCAACTGCCTCAGAGCGTTGGGGGGCTAGCTTCTCAGCTTCGTGGTTATGAGAGCGTTCGTACATTTTTTACAGGAACATCCTCCCAGTTACTAACTGACCTGCCCTTCATCCTAGTATTTGCTATTTCAATTCTGATTATTGGTGGAAAACTTGTCTTCATTCCGCTCACATTCTTAATCATTTCTCTTGTCCTTGGGGTTGTGTCGTCTAACGAGAGTACACGAATGGCACATATTGGATATCAAGCGACGAATCAGAAGATGGGCCTACTAGTTGAGACTGTCGAAGGAGCTGAAACAATAAAGGCCGGCCAGGGTGGGTGGCGAATGCTGTCGCGATGGCTAAAGGTAACTGCTGATTCTCAAAATTCTGAGTTTTCAATCAAGAAATCGACTGAGTGGTATCAACATGTTGCCTCAACATTTCATCAACTGTCATATGTTCTTATAATTGCCGCTGGCGCACTTGTGGTCGGCCAAGGTGATTTAACGCAAGGTGGACTTATAGCAGTTAGCATCTTGTCGGGGCGCTTGCTTTCTTGTATTGCGCTGATACCAGGATTCATTAGTCAGCTTAATCAAACAAGAGTCGCCATACAAGGTATCGATAAGTTATGGTCTATGAAAGATGACCATGATGGATTACCGCAGCCCGTTGTCTTGCAAGGGATCGGCGGAAAATACAAATTGAGCTCAGTTGAATTCGCCTATGGCGGAAAACCTGTTCTCAATATACCTAATCTACAAATTGCCAGTGGATCAAAAGTAGGCGTAATAGGCCCGATTGGAGCAGGGAAAACCTCCCTGATCCGTCTTCTTTCTGGAATGTATAAGCCACAGTTTGGGAAGGTCTTGCTTGATGATATTGATATATCAATCCTGTCGAAACCGGTTTTATCCATGCATACCGCCTTTGTGGCTCAAGATGCTCGCCTATTTGCCGGCACTTTAAAGGAAAATCTGATCCTGGGCATTATTGATCCAGGCGATCAATTTATTTATGAAGTTGCAAAAAAAACAGGGCTTTATGATTCGGTATTAATGACTCATGAGAAAGGCTTGTACCAAGAGGTCTACGAGGGTGGTACTGGCCTGTCAATTGGGCAGCGGCAGTTAGTCCACTTTACACGCGCATTCATGCGTAATCGATCTGTTTGGTTACTCGATGAGCCAACTGCTTCAATGGATTCAGAATCAGAAAAGAGAGCGATTGAAGCGTTAAAGACCACTATAAAAAAAGAAGACACTTTGATCGTGATCTCGCATAAATTAGATCTCCTAATGTTAGTCGATAGACTCATTGTGATCGTGAAGAACCAAATTGTCTTGGATGGCGAACGAGATTTAGTACTTAGACATTTGAAAGAACAGCATGTAAATATTTCAAATCACCAATAGAACTATAAATTATGATTAAGAATTCCAATCATTTATCGGTGATTTTTATATTGTTTCTCTGTATTGTAGTATTCCTCGGCTGGACTACTGTATTTGATATAGATGAAACAATTCGTGCTCGCGGACAAGTTATTCCCAGTGCAAAGAATCAATTGGTCCAAAGCGCGGATGGTGGGGTATTAGCCGAACTGTTAGTGCATGAAGGTCAACATATTGAAGAAGGTCAGCTCTTAGCTACATTCGAGCCTGAGCGCCCCAAAGCTGCAGTATCTGAGCTGAACAGTAGGATGGCCGCAATAAAATCAGCACTAGTTAGAGCTCGAGCGGAGGCAAGAGGATCTCCTTTGGATTTTGGAGCTGAATTTGATGAATATCAGGGTTTTGTTTCAACACAGACAGAACTTTACAAGCAGAAGCTGGCGACTCTGTTTACTGAGCTTGATACACTCAAATCTGTGCTAGACACTGCTAATGATGAATTGGCTGTTAACCAGCAACTGCTACAAAGCGGAGATATCAGTGTTTTAGAGGTGAGCCGCTCGAAAAGACAGGTTCGAGAGATTGTTGGAAAAATAGAGGCCTCCAAACAGAAGTATCGTCAGGATGCCAGATTGGAGATAGTGAAATTGGAAGAGGATTTGGCGCAAATCCACTCAAAACTGCAAGAACGTGTCAGTGTGCTTGACCATACTAGGGTAACGTCACCAGCTTCTGGTATTGTAAAGTCGCTACGAATAAACACCATTGGTGGTGTCTTGCGTGCCGGTGACGAAATCTTACAGATATCTCCGACAGAGGGTGGCGTCATAGTGGAAGCAAAGATAAATCCATCAGATATCGGACGTCTTTTGATAGGACACATTGCAGTCATAAGACTAGATGCGTATGATTATTCGTCATATAGTTCTTTGACAGGAAAAGTAGTCCACATCAGCTCTGATACGTTAACCGACCAGGCAGGAGCCAACGGGCAAGTATCCACCTATTATCGTGTAAACATTCGGTTTGATGATCCTGATATCCAATCAAACTTGTTACTTAAAAACATGGAAATAAAGCCGGGAATGACCAGCACCATTGATATTATGGTCGGCAAGCGTTCATTATTTGAATATATCTTCAAACCTTTTGCCAAGGCTTTCAGAGGCGCACTTTCGGAGCGTTAATATTATGTTTAAACTCATCTTTACTGCAATTATTTCGTTTTTGGCTTACGGCTGTCAGTCGGTCGATGTCAGCGCTTCTCCTGTGTTAGATAGTAGCGCTCTTGAGTCTCCGCAGGACCAACGTGACAAGCACAAATTGGATGTCAATAGGTCGCTCGCCACCGCGTTTGAGTTAATGAGAGTTGGCGAGTACGATACTGCGTCAACCATTCTTGAAGAAGCATATTTACTAGATCCGGATAACCCGTGGGTTCAATTAAATTTAGGGTTTATCTGGCAGAAATCTGGTCAACTTGATAAGGCTCGAAAAGCGTATTTGAATGTTCAGAATTATGCTGATTCTGATACGTTATTTTCCGGGAAACAGCTTGGCCCGGTACAAAGTCTATCGTTGAGAGACATTGCTCTGCATAACATAAAGTCTCTTGAGGCTCTCATAGACGAAAATCAAGATGCTGTTATGGTTAATGCTCCTCATCATCCAGAAATTGATACTTTAGTGCCCAGTGAGTCGGAATTGCGCGATGCGCTCACCAATTGGAAACAAGCTTGGGAAGCCGCCAATATGCATGACTATTTTTCAATGTACATTTCTAGCTTTTCGGGGAAATTTAAAAGTCACTTTGCTTGGCGAGCAAACCGATTGTCTATTGTGCCTAACTCTAAAAACATAAGAATTAGTATTGGCGGCGAAATAATTGAATTTATTAATAGTGATTTGGCATCTATAACTTTCTTCCAGTCATATGATTCGCTTGGCTATACAGATAGGGGTTGTAAAATGATTGTATTTTCACGGAGCACCGGCAAGTGGTTGATCGTGAGTGAGACATTTAAACTAGGTGCAGTCGATCCGTCAGAATGTAAGTCGCGGTTCTAGTTAGATTCTAATTACGAATTAAAGGATTAATGCAATACACACTGCTGTGTATCCATTCTCTTGAATCAATGTTACTTTATTGCTCTAGTACCAATGTTGGATTCGTGCAAATTTCTGCGTGAATTGTACTGCACTCCATTTTTTGCACATGAACTGAAAGTCAATGGTGACGTTTAGTCGCTATTTACCTTGTGCTTGCGTTGGCTGCCATGTTGTGGATGCATATTCCGGATTCGGGGGAGACGGTTCGGGGCCGTGCGATCGAAATGCGTCCATGTTATCGGTCTTCGTTGACTGTTTTGTATTAATGAATGCATGCCTCGATGTACGGCACATTTCAATATGCGTGGTCGGCCGGGTTACGGCTTTGGGCCTTGACTGTCTTTGTATTGGCGATAATTGTCAAGTCGAAACTCATGTTGTTCGTAGAAAAGGAATGTGAATATTGCGAGTGCAAAAGCGAAGTACCGCCAAGGCTGGATTTTTAAATCACGAAGTCCATGTCATGAAATTTAAACATGGTGCTGTAATTTGCTCTCGGCGCACCCTTGAAAAGCGACTTCAAAGGGTTCGATACCGAACGCTTGTCGGTTTGTTGTACAAATCTTCCAATGACTGAGTTCATGTCTGTCTTTACATTGCAATGCCAAAAATTGTAATAGCGCAGCACAGCTCCAGCGTTACCTCCGTTAGGCCATTATTTCTTGAAACTGCGTTGCAGCCCCCTCCGTTTCAAGAGCTAGACGCATCGCCAGATTCGCGCCTGTGATCCGGGGTGAGATTCGCATACGGTGGGCGGCATTTCCGGTGCTTGGATGCACGCCAAAGCAACCGGTCAATTCGCGATCCGGAGCAAGATTCACGACAAGCATTTTCTGGTGGATGTCCGGGTCTTGTTCAGTAAAGAGCGCGCCTAAATCAACATAGATCGACATACCGCCGCTGGGCTCTCCGTCGTGAATAAGCCCAGTTACTCGATTGTCAACCTCAATATGTCCGGTACGAGCTGACCTGCTCCCAAGAGTCAGTGCCTACTTCCAAAAAAATTTTTTATGAACTTCAGGTATCGTCCGTAAGCGCTCGTTGTTGATTTTCACTACTCACCTTCCTTCGCGGCTCGCTTGACATAGGCGTTCCGCTGAGGCTTGCCTAGCTGAAACACTTAATCCGTATACCCCATTCCTTGGCCCAAATGACGGATCTTAAGGTTGTACTGCAGGCTATGGATCCTTGCAAAGCGCTGAGAGTTGTATGGCGTGAAATTTAAAATTGGCTGACCGAACTTTTTCTCGTTGGTTATCCACTTACAACGGTGTTGGATAGCTCGCCATGAGTGTTTGTTTCAGGATTGCTGGTCCAGCATTGCAGAGGTTCAGGAACTCGCCACTCAGTGGATGTGGTCCTACATCACGGCCGCCTGGATATGGCCCTGGGCGGTTTCACCCAAAAGCAGCATTGGCCATGGCTGCATAACCGTTCTACTTCTTAGGTCAGTGCAAATGGGGGGGGGTACCATTTGGTCAACCTTTTTCAAGGGCTGCTGCGGGCTGTAGTTATTTCTTCCTTTTAAAGGAGTTCTCTTCGATGAGCTTACTGAGTCATGGCTTTGTGCCTTACGTATCAATACTGTCGCTGGTGTTAGTGGCGGGTTGCGGTGGCGGTACTGCCGCTAGCAATCCCATAGGTACGCCCAGCGGCAGCAACAATCTTGGGGGTGTGGCTGCAACCGGTGCTCCCTTGAGTCGAGCTGGGGTGGTTGTTAAATCATTGGACGGTAAGATCATTGTTTCAACTACGACCAATGATGCAGCGTTTTTTCAGGTTGCACTTGATCCAGCAAGAGCGCCTTACATCGCGGAGGTGACAGATTCTTCGGTCTCCCCTTCCATGAAGTACGAGGCCCTTGTTCTCAAGGACGATATCTCTGCCTCGGGTGCTAACGTCAACATCACGCCTATTTCTACGATCGTGACCCGCGTGGCTATCAACGAAGGCCTCGCCGGGAAAGCTGACAGCGAAATCAAGGCGATTCGAGCCAATGCGGTTGCTCAGGTGAAAAAAGCCATTCAGCCGCTGCTTGATGCTATGAACGTGACGGATACCGCGGAGCAACTCCTCACCCGTCAATTCGTCCCAACACAGGACCCCTTGGACAAGGTTCTGGACACATTCACCGTCTCTTGTACTTCGGCCTCCTGCACGATCAGCCCCGTCAGTGATACAGCCAAGAAGTCGCTCGCTGACTCGACTCTCGCATTTGACGTCTCCAGCGTATCTGCCGCCAGTACCAGTGCAACAAAGGTCGCCAGCAAGCTCGATACGGTCAAAGGAGCCATGGCCGCCTCTGCCCCGGTTGTCGTGGTGTTCAGTCCGGCTGGCAAGTGGGGAAGCCCTGCGGACAGCTGGGCGGGTTACAACGGCAAGTTCGCAATTTACAACTTCAGTGATTCCGCTATCGATGGTGGTTCAAAGCTTTATCTGGGAAGCACCAAGCTCAATGCGACGGGTTTCTGGAATGTGTCCGCCGCCGTAGATGATAAGGGAAGCTTTTTGTTTGAGCTGCCGAGTTGGGCGAATTTGGCACCTCTTTCTGCTCAGAGCAAGCCGTCACCCTTCGTCTTTGGCTTTACCGGCAAGGGCGCGCCAGAGTCCGTGACAGACTTGCGTGACTGCAACATCAATGGGCAGAAGTGCTTGGTGTTGATTGATGACGGCAAGCAGGCAAGTCTTGACAGTTCCGATGCGTCGGTCAAGGTTCGTTCATGGGCCCAGTTCCTGGTCACCCTTCCCCAGCAGGTGCAAGAAAAGAAACCTGAGGCCGCTGTGCCTCCGCCGGCGACCGACCCGACCCCCAAGGACAGTCCGATTTCAACAGAAACGCCCACATCGGCCAAAGCAGCAGTGGTTGCCAGTGTCATGTCGAGCTGGGTCGGTGGATTCAATGGTTCCTTCCAGCTCAAGAACACCAGTTCAGACAGCTGGACCAGCTGGAGCCTCAAACTTACTATGCCCGCTGGGGTCACCCGAGTGACCTCCTGGGGAAACTACAAACTGACAACGGAGAGCTCTGTCGTCACGTTTGGCAACGAATCCTGGAATGGCAAACTCTCGGCGGGAGCACCAATCACGCTCGGTTTCGGCGGCGAGGGTGCTCTCAGCACAGTCCCCAGCGCTTGCGAAATTTCCTACAACGGTGGTGCCTACTCGTCATGCACTATAGCGCTCGCAGGCAGCACGGTACCACCCACGCCAGTGGTACCACCCACGCCAGTGGTACCACCCACGCCAGTGGTACCACCCACGCCAGTGGTACCACCCACGCCAGTGGTACCACCCACGCCAGTGGTACCACCCACGCCAGTGGTACCACCCACCGGGACGGAAGAGCCCCAATCCATTGCAACTTCGAAAAGCGCCGTTACAAACAAGCGTGTCTACGTCGGTTATTACCCGAGCTGGAGCGATAACTGGTTTAGCAGCGCTAGCTGGGATGGATCTGCATTAACCAACGACGCTATCCTGAAAGCCAGCAAGCTGGCGCGGGTTCCTGCGACCTATACCCACGTGGTTGCGTCATTTGCCCAGCCGAATTTCAGCTACACGACCGCAGGGAATTACACTGCCAACAAGTGGGATGGTACGGGCTTGAACTTCAATGCCGGCCCGAAAGACATTAAACGCGCGGTGGACGTGTTGCATGCGCGAGGCATCAAAGTCCTTTTGGCTGTAGGAGGTGCAACCTATAATGACTGGGCCGGTTTGGCTGCGGAGGGTGGCAATGTTGGCCCTATCACCACTGCGCTAAAACAGATCATGATCGATGTCGGGTTCGACGGTTTGGACGTGGACTATGAAGTCGAAGGAGCAAATCCTGCGCGCGTCGCGGAGTACACGGGCGCGGTCAATGCCATGCGTAGGGCGGTGGACCTTGCTGGTGGCGGACGAATTTTGGCCCTAGCGGGTTGGTCAACCGGCGCTGACTGCACCATCGCCACGGGCACTACGGCTACGGCCTGCGGGGGGAAGACTTCGTATTGGAGCGGTTCGGCAGGGCGTGAGCGTTTGGTGTTCTCTCAGGACGGCATGGCTGCAAAAATCGATATGATAAATGTCATGTCGTATGACGCGCGGTACGAAAATTACGACGGGGTCAAGGCTTGGGAGCTCTATCGCGATCTGTTCCCCAGCAAGACCATCGTGAGCATCGGTCTGGAGACGGCACCCGAGGGTTGGGCGGGAGGTATGCTGGTTACCCGCAATGTGGACACTCTGTGCGAAGGCTCCACAATATTGAAGGATCAGTTCTCCAACGTGGTTAACCTGCCGTATTCCGTTGAGCGTTACGCCAAAGCGGTCATGACCACGAGAACTAACTCCAACCCGCGTGATGGGGCCATGTTGTGGCAGATATTGAAAACTGCAACCGCAGCGTGCGGAACTGGCACCGTTGCAAGCCCCGCATCGATCGCCAACATGATCGGTGATGTATACGGCCTTCAAAAAGACGACCGCGCTGCTTGGAAGTAACAGAGTCGCTGATTGCACCCCTCGCTGGCGCCGGTATGCGCCAGCGAGCCGGTAAGACGGTGAAAGATTCATCGCACAGTGTGTCAAGGCCCACGGCCATAACTAATTTGCAGGGCTCTAGCACTGCGTGTGTCACTGGTGCCTCTACGGAGGCGGAGGAGGAGGCACAAATGGCGCAGGCATGGAAAGCAAAGCGAATTGAATATCGAGACACCGGCCTGCTGCCGATCCAAGCCGCAGTTAAGGCGAACCGAAAGGAGGAGGGGCTTCGCCTCTTGAAAGCAAAAGTTGCACCTCCGTATGAAGAAGTGCTCCCCCCTCATGAACAAGTTGGTACAAATTCAACTGGATGAAGCTGAAAAACTATACAAAGCCGCTGTGGTCACAGATGAATACAGTAAGACTGTGTCGGTTCTTGCGATGGTTGAGCAGATGGCGGCAGCGGCCAGCAGTTTGCGAAGCCAAGCGCGTGAACAAGTTGAGATTGTTTCAACCTTCAAATTCGATTCAGATAACGAGAACGCTGCACATGGAATGCTAAAGCTAACTCAGCACCCCCAGTAGGGTGGCTGAATATAAGTACGTTGACTGCGGGAAGACGGGTAATACACATACTGACTAGGTCGCGATCCCAAGAGATCTTACCAACATGGTTTTGATGGGGGTGTGGGGTATTTATATTACCAATTAAGTACTTGGTTGCCTTAAAGAAATGAACTAACGCTTTTGTTTGTTTTTTTAAAGATATTTCATTAAATTACATGCAGCAAAAGTGATCTGTGAATCAACAGTGTCTCCTGACAGGCTGTTTTACACTAATCTCCAAAACTTATGTTATGACCGAAAAACGCGATGTATTAACGACTCAACAGGCAGCAATTATTTTAGGTTTGTCAACCACCTCTGTTCAGAAGATGGCCACTAAAGGTGAGTTGGCTGGATGGATTACCCCTGGTGGTCACCGCAGGATCTTTCGTAGCAGTGTGGAACAACTGCTTGACTCACGCAAAAAAGGTTTAGCAGGCGTTACCGGCAGACTAACTCTACGCATCCTCTTGCTTGAAGACGATCATGTGCAAATAGCATCGTTTAAAGCCATTTTGAGGCGTATGGGTCATTGTGTTGAGCTTGCCATTGTGAATCCTGCAACACAAGCGATCGATTTGATCCGTGCTTTTCAGCCTGACCTGTTAGTCATGAATATTGACTCAGAACTGGTTGATGGGTTTAGGTTAGCGCAGGTAATTGAAGATGAATTTGGAATGAAAGGCCCCGATGTAATTGGTCTGACGTCCCTTTCCCTCGAACAGTTTAAGAAACTTAGCCACATACCTATGCGAGTCGTACGTTTTGAAAAGCAATTAAATGCCGAACGACTATGTGGCTACTTGGATGCACTCACTGTTAAATTGCTGGGGGCGGATAAGCGTCCGGTAACAAGTTAATGTCATCCAGCTGACTTGCTGACCTATGCCAAAGGGTTTCTGAAGGGTGTTTGCAGTAGCTCGTCACCCCTCGTGGGCAGATCCGGGTTAAGTTGGCAGTACACCTGTCCAAGAACAGTCTTGCCCAAAGGCTGTTTCTGATAACAGGCGCCGGCGTATAGCATGCCAAATCCCTGTGGCTTGCTGCGCAGCGCGTTCTCCATGCCGCGCTTGTCTTCATCGACCCACTGTTCAACCTCAGATGGGTTGAGGTCGTAGGCCGGCGTGGCCTCTGAAATTGTGGCCTTACCTTGAACGAGGCCCAGGACCAGGGCCGTCTTTCTCTTGGCCGTCCAACGCTTGATGTATTCTTTCATCAGGGTGCTCATTGAATCGCCCCGGAATATGTAGACACCTCTGAGCCTCAAACGTGAGGCCTAATAGGAGGTGATATGAGTCAGAAGAGATTTCCCGAAGAATTCAAGATCGAAGCGGTTAAGCAGATCACGCAACGCGGCCATTCAGTGGCCGAGGTGTCCGCCCGATTGGGTGTCAGTCAGCACAGTCTGTACAAGTGGGTCAAAGAGCAGCAATTGCCTCCTGGTCAGCACAAGGAGCAGTTATCCCAAACGGAAGAACTGCGCAGACTCAAGGCCGAGCTCAAGCGGGTGAGCGAGGAGCGCGACATCTTAAAAAAAGCCGCCGCGTACTTTGCCAAGCTATCCGGGTAAGGTACGCGTTTATCCAGCGCCACGAACGTGCCCATAGCGTGCGCAGGATGTGTGCGGTGATGGATGTACACCCCAGCGGCTACTACGCATGGAGGCGTGAACCCATTGGTGAGAAGCGTCGAGATGACCAACGCCTGCTGGGGCTACTCAAGCAGGCTTGGCTGGAGAGCGGCTGCGTTTACGGCTATCGCAAACTCACACTAGATATGCGCGACCTGGGCGAGCAATGCGGCAAGCACCGTGTTGCCCAATGGTTGCGCTGCGAAGGTATACGCTCACAAACAGGGTACCGGCGCCGCTCAAGTGCACGCGGCGGCAAACCTGCTGTGGTTGCCCCCAATCACCTGAATCGGCAGTCCACCCCGGATCAGCCCAATAGGTCCTGGGTCACGGACATCACCTACATCCGTACACATGAAGGCTGGCTGTACTTGGCCGTGGTGATCGATCTGTTCTCCAGACAGGTCATTGGCTGGTCCATGGGCAGTCGAATAGATACAGACTTGGTGCTCAATGCACTCTTGATGGCGCTGTGGCGCCGACAGCCCCAGGAATCGGTACTGGTGCATTCAGATCAAGGGTGCCGGTTCACAGGACATGCTTGGCAAACCTTTTTGCGCGATCACAACTTGATCAGCAGCATGAGTCGGCGAGGTAACTGCCATGACAACGCAGTGGCCGAGAGCTTCTTCCAGTTGCTCAAGCGCGAACGCGTTCGCCGTCAGATCTATCTCACCCGGCAAGACGCTAGGGCCGATGTCTTCAATTACATCGAGATGTTTTACAACCCCAAGCGTCGGCACAATACCGCTGGCGACATCTCGCCGGTAGAGTTCGAGAAACGCTATTTCCAACGGCTCGGAGGTGTCTAGTAAATCCGGGGCGATTCACGCCCGTTCACGTTGCCCGAAATGGCTGTTCACGTTCGTCCGAAATACCCAGCAGGAAATCACTGGGTCAATACATCTTAATGACTTGCTGCAAGACGGAGAGCCAGCGAAACCTGCTTATCCCGCTGAAATTTAGCCACTTTAGTCGAACTATTTCGACGCGCGGCCCCACTAAAGCCCATATTAGTTAATGCAGGTGGCAAGCTACTGTTGTAGCGTCACAAAACATTAAAGGCTAACAAGTGATGCATGAAGAAAGCTATCGAAGGTTGATAAGGGAAGTCGCCCAATGCGCTGGCTTGAAGGCAAACGACCCGTTTCTGGAAACCGGCCTCATAAACGTCGGTGGACTGGATACTTTGCTCTTCTACGATGAGGAATTCGATCCGGGACGCTTGCAGATTCGGATCGATTTCGGCAGTCTGCCCACAGACTTAGACGAGCTGAGGATGCTGACCCTCTCTTTGTTGTCTGTGAACTTTGACTATGGTATGGGCGGGTTGGCCGTTTTCAGTGTCAATCCCAGCAATGCTCACGTCATCCTGACCACTCAACATACATTGCATGAATATCTGACGGCCCAGGACCTTCTGGCTTCAATCCGAAATTCCAACGCACAAGCACGTTTTGCATGGGAGGAGGCCAACAACAAAGTATCTCGGTGAGCTAATTCAGACCCACTTTTTCATTTTTTAAAGCATGCAAAATATCAATAACGCAAGCGCCGCCCCCATCGGCACCTTCGGCACCTTCGGCACCTTCGGCACCATCACCGAATCTAATAGCAAATCAAACGATCTGCAAAATGCCGGGACAACATTGCGGCACATAAATAGTGCAGCAGGGGTCAAATATAGTTCAGTCAATCCCAACAATCAAAATCTGCGTCAGGATACGCACAATGGCATGTCCTGCTTCAAGAGGTTTTTTTCCAGAGTTGCTGGCGTAGTGGTTGGCACGGTTCGAGCTGCATTGAACTTCTTGTGGAGTCCGGTTACAGCCGGGAAATATCTAATCGTTGCAATGGTTCAGGCCTACAGGGGTGAAGGACAGCGCGCCCTTACAGCCTTGGGTTTGGCGGTCACCGCGCCCTTATGGGCACCCGTGGATGGATTCCTCAAGGGGTTTAAAGCGTGCGTGGACGATAACCGCGAACTCACGGAGGATAATAAGTCCGACCGTAATGGGCTGGAAGAATTGAAAGCCTACGTGAAGGACGGTGTCATCACCCCTGCGGATCAGAAGGATTTGAACATCCTTCCAGGGTTTTTAGCCTGGGAGGCTGTAAAGCAGTTTTTGTAAAGCAGTTTTGATGTCCTGTGTGGCAGTACTCTCAGCCAAAGCGGTGCGGCGCACCAGATGCACCGCATGGTCGGCGCTGTCACTTTCATGCACCTCAGCACCCACAATCTTGCGGCTGTACAAGTCCAGGATTAGGTATAGATGGAACCATCGCCCTTGAACATTAGCCGGAAGGTAGGTCATGTCCCACACCAGACCTGCCCAGGAGCCGTGGCAATGTGTGTCGTGGGAGGCTGAGATGTCTTGGGCGCTCTGGCGCAGCCACGATGAACGTTTTGTTCGGCGGCCTTGGCACGAGCGGCGACGTCCCCCCATATTTGAGTAGCAAATGATGTTGGAGTCCAATCCCATACGACAGGAGATTGGACGTGAAGAAGAGATTTACCGAAGAACAAATCATTGGCTTCCTGCGGGAAGCGGAAGCGGGCCTGGCGGTGGCGGAGCTTTGCCGCAGGCACGGCTTCTCAGAGGCCAGCTATTACCTGTGGCGCAGCAAGTTTGGCGGCATGAACGTGTCTGACGCCAAGCGACTGAAGGAGCTGGAAACGGAGAACGGGCGACTCAAGCGATTGCTGGCCGAAGCCATGCTTGAGAACGAGGTGACGAAAGAAGCCTTGAGAAAAAAGTGGTGAGCGCACCGGCCCGACGCGAACTGGTGCGCCATATGGTCAGTCATCGGTTGAGCGAACGCCGTTGCTTACGTGTTGTCAGCATGAGTGCCAGCGCCTACCGCTATGAACCTGCCCAGGACCGCAATTGCGCACTCAAGGAAAAGATCATCGCCTTGGCCCAGCGGCATCGCCGCTACGGTGCAGGCATGATCTATCTGAAGCTGCGCCAGGCCGGTGAACTGGTCAACCACAAGCGCGTGGACCGGCTGTACGCCGAAGCAGGCTTGCAAGTGAAGAAGCGCAAGCGCAAGAAGATCCCACTGGCAGATCGGCATCCATTGGAGCGCCCCACGGCAGCTAACCAAGTGTGGTCGATGGACTTCGTGTTTGACCGCACGGCAGAGGGGCGCAGCATCAAGAACCTCACGGTAGTGGATGACGCAACCCATGAGGCCGTGGCGATCGTTCCAGAACGTGCATTGGGCGGGAATCAGCTCGTACGCATCCTGGAGCAACTGAGCACCACGCGAGGCTGTAAGCGGCCAGCGAAGTCACCTTGTTGACCGACCCTCGACCTTGCAACATTGCGTCCACAACAATTGATCGTGGACACAATGCTCAAAGACTCAGAAACCCCGAGGTATGCCATGCGACGTACCAAGCGCACATACTCATCAGAGACTAAGGCCGAGTTGCTGGCGGCTTGCAATGCACCGGGCGCATCCATTGCGGCGGTGGCCAACGCCAACGCCAACGGCATGAACGCCAACGTGCTGCACCGTTGGCTCAAAGAGTCATCCAAGTCCCGGCCGCCAATTGGAAGAGGCGCTGTAACCGGTCACTGTCCGGCGTTCTTGCGAACTGATTGCAGGTACCAAAGAATGCGCCCTGATCAACAAACAGGACGGGGTCGGATATGGAAGAGACGCAGAGCGTGCTCAGGCGTGCAGTGTTGAGTGAACAGACTTGGGCTGAGGTACTGGATCGTTTTGACCGCGCTGGATTGACGATAGATGAATTTTGCAGCCGCGAAGGCATCAGTCGCAGCAGCCTTGCTCGCCGACGCACGCTTAGGAATAAACAGAGGGGAATCGCGTCCCCGCTGCGAACGAACAAGGTAGCCCCCACCACCGTGCCGAAGGCGGCGTTCGTTGATCTGGGCGACCTTGCTGGAGTGCACGGCAGCGGCAATGGAGCCATGGAGTTACGCATCGAACTCGGCTCGGGCATGAGTTTGCATCTGGTACGCCGGTAATGTTCTTTCCCGAGGGCCGCATTCGCGTGTTCCTGTATGGCCAAGCTGCCGATATGCGCCAGTCCTACGACGGCTTGTACGCTCTGGCACGCCAGGGGTTTGAAGTGGATGTGCTGGCCGGACACATGTTTGTTTTCATCAACCGGCGGCAAACACAGATGAAGGTGCTGTACTTTGACCGCAGCGGCTGGTGCCTGTGGTGCAAGCGTTTGGAGAGCGGCAAGTTCTCCCGTAAAGGCGTTCAAGGCGGCAGTGGCGAGATCGACTGCACGGCGCTCAAACGTAACCGGTCACTGTCCGGCGTTCTTGCGAACTGATTGCAGGTACCAAAGAATGCGCCCTGATCAACAAACAGGACGGGGTCGGATATGGAAGAGACGCAGAGCGTGCTCAGGCGTGCAGTGTTGAGTGAACAGACTTGGGCTGAGGTACTGGATCGTTTTGACCGCGCTGGATTGACGATAGATGAATTTTGCAGCCGCGAAGGCATCAGTCGCAGCAGCCTTGCTCGCCGACGCACGCTTAGGAATAAACAGAGGGGAATCGCGTCCCCGCTGCGAACGAACAAGGTAGCCCCCACCACCGTGCCGAAGGCGGCGTTCGTTGATCTGGGCGACCTTGCTGGAGTGCACGGCAGCGGCAATGGAGCCATGGAGTTACGCATCGAACTCGGCTCGGGCATGAGTTTGCATCTGGTACGCCGGTAATGTTCTTTCCCGAGGGCCGCATTCGCGTGTTCCTGTATGGCCAAGCTGCCGATATGCGCCAGTCCTACGACGGCTTGTACGCTCTGGCACGCCAGGGGTTTGAAGTGGATGTGCTGGCCGGACACATGTTTGTTTTCATCAACCGGCGGCAAACACAGATGAAGGTGCTGTACTTTGACCGCAGCGGCTGGTGCCTGTGGTGCAAGCGTTTGGAGAGCGGCAAGTTCTCCCGTAAAGGCGTTCAAGGCGGCAGTGGCGAGATCGACTGCACGGCGCTCAAACTGATGCTCGAAGGCATCGAAGTGCGCCGACGCCACAAACGCTACCAACACCCTGCGCGGAGGTGACGATGTGCCCATTTTCAATCCGGAGAAGCACTCTTTTGCTTTGTCCCTAAAGGCCGCAAGATAAGGCCCATGTCGATGCCCAATACCAGCACTCCCACATTTACCGTCGAAACGGTCATGGGGCTGTCGCCGCAGAGCATCGCGCAGACACTGCAAGCACAGGCCGCCAGCATCAGCGCGCTGGAGCAGCAGCTCGAATGGTTCAAACGCCAACTCTTTGGCAAGAAGAGCGAGCGCTTTGCACCCTTGCCCGATGCGCAGCAAATGCACCTGGGGCAACTCCTGGGCGACCTCCCTGCCACTGATGCGCCCGAAGCCGACTCCGACTCCAACACCATCCCTGCACACCAGCGACGCAAACCCCGCAGCAACTTTGCCGACGAGGGCACGCCCGCATCGTTCTTTGACGAAACCAAGGTGCCCGTGCACACCATCGAGCTGGCCAACCCCGAGACCAAAGACCTCTCGCCCGATCAGTACGAGGTTGTCAGCCAGAAGGTCAGCCACCGCTTGGCACAGCGCCCCGGTGCCTATGTGGTGCTGAAGTATGTGCGCTCTGTCATCAAGCGCCACGACACGCAAACCCTGCACTGTGCGGGCGCGCCAACAGGCATCATTGAGGGCAGCCGCGCTGACGTGAGCTTGCTCGCAGGCGTTGTTGTTGACAAGTTTGCCTGGCACATTCCGCTGTACCGGCAGCACCAGCGCCTGAGCCAAGCGGGCTTCAAACTCAGCCGGGCGTGGCTGACGCAACTGGCGCAAAAGACCATTTCCCTGCTGGAGCCGATTTACGACACGCAGCTCGAGTCGATCCGCAACAGCCGGGTCAAGGCAATGGACGAGACCCCCATCAAGGCCGGGCGCAGTGGGCCCGGCAAGATGAAGGCGGCCTACTTCTGGCCTGTGTACGGCGAACTCGATGAGGTGTGCTTTGCCTATTTCGAGTCGCGCCGCCACGAGCACGTACAGCAGGCATTGGGGCTGCCAGGGGCCACAGATGCCGTGTTGCTCACTGACGGCTATGAGGCCTATGCACGTTACGCTGCCAAGACCGGCATTACGCATGCCCAATGCTGGGCGCACTGCAGGCGTGGCTTCTTTGAAGCTCTAGGGGCCGAGCCACAGGCCGCTGGCCAGGCGCTGCAGCAAATTGGCGAGATTTACGCCCAGGAAGAAGCCATTCGTGAACGTGACCTCTACGGGGATGCCAAACGAGAGCACCGTCTAAGCCACAGCAAACCGCTGGTGCAGAACTTCTTTGAATGGGTGGATTTGCAGTTCGAGCGGCAAGGCTTCCTGCCCAGCAATCCGTTGACCAAGGCATTGGCCTATGCACGCGAGCGCCGCGCGCAACTGCAGGTGTTTCTGGGCGATGCGGATGTGGCCATGGATACGAACCATCTGGAACGCGCCTTGCGCGCGATACCAATGGGCAGGCGCAATTGGTTATTCTGCTGGACGGAGGTGGGCGCCAAGCGCGCGGGCATCATGCAGAGCCTGATCGTGACATGCCGTTTACATGACATTGACCCCTACACCTACCTGGTTGATGTCTTGCAACGCGTAGGCCACCACCCCGCCTCCAGAGTTTCAGAACTGACGCCTCGTCAATGGAAGCAGCACTTCGCCGAGAATCCATTGCGTTCACCATTACACGGTTTGGTAACGTAGGCAATAACGCCGGACAGTGACCGGTTACGCTCAAACTGATGCTCGAAGGCATCGAAGTGCGCCGACGCCACAAACGCTACCAACACCCTGCGCGGAGGTGACGATGTGCCCATTTTCAATCCGGAGAAGCACTCTTTTGCTTTGTCCCTAAAGGCCGCAAGATAAGGCCCATGTCGATGCCCAATACCAGCACTCCCACATTTACCGTCGAAACGGTCATGGGGCTGTCGCCGCAGAGCATCGCGCAGACACTGCAAGCACAGGCCGCCAGCATCAGCGCGCTGGAGCAGCAGCTCGAATGGTTCAAACGCCAACTCTTTGGCAAGAAGAGCGAGCGCTTTGCACCCTTGCCCGATGCGCAGCAAATGCACCTGGGGCAACTCCTGGGCGACCTCCCTGCCACTGATGCGCCCGAAGCCGACTCCGACTCCAACACCATCCCTGCACACCAGCGACGCAAACCCCGCAGCAACTTTGCCGACGAGGGCACGCCCGCATCGTTCTTTGACGAAACCAAGGTGCCCGTGCACACCATCGAGCTGGCCAACCCCGAGACCAAAGACCTCTCGCCCGATCAGTACGAGGTTGTCAGCCAGAAGGTCAGCCACCGCTTGGCACAGCGCCCCGGTGCCTATGTGGTGCTGAAGTATGTGCGCTCTGTCATCAAGCGCCACGACACGCAAACCCTGCACTGTGCGGGCGCGCCAACAGGCATCATTGAGGGCAGCCGCGCTGACGTGAGCTTGCTCGCAGGCGTTGTTGTTGACAAGTTTGCCTGGCACATTCCGCTGTACCGGCAGCACCAGCGCCTGAGCCAAGCGGGCTTCAAACTCAGCCGGGCGTGGCTGACGCAACTGGCGCAAAAGACCATTTCCCTGCTGGAGCCGATTTACGACACGCAGCTCGAGTCGATCCGCAACAGCCGGGTCAAGGCAATGGACGAGACCCCCATCAAGGCCGGGCGCAGTGGGCCCGGCAAGATGAAGGCGGCCTACTTCTGGCCTGTGTACGGCGAACTCGATGAGGTGTGCTTTGCCTATTTCGAGTCGCGCCGCCACGAGCACGTACAGCAGGCATTGGGGCTGCCAGGGGCCACAGATGCCGTGTTGCTCACTGACGGCTATGAGGCCTATGCACGTTACGCTGCCAAGACCGGCATTACGCATGCCCAATGCTGGGCGCACTGCAGGCGTGGCTTCTTTGAAGCTCTAGGGGCCGAGCCACAGGCCGCTGGCCAGGCGCTGCAGCAAATTGGCGAGATTTACGCCCAGGAAGAAGCCATTCGTGAACGTGACCTCTACGGGGATGCCAAACGAGAGCACCGTCTAAGCCACAGCAAACCGCTGGTGCAGAACTTCTTTGAATGGGTGGATTTGCAGTTCGAGCGGCAAGGCTTCCTGCCCAGCAATCCGTTGACCAAGGCATTGGCCTATGCACGCGAGCGCCGCGCGCAACTGCAGGTGTTTCTGGGCGATGCGGATGTGGCCATGGATACGAACCATCTGGAACGCGCCTTGCGCGCGATACCAATGGGCAGGCGCAATTGGTTATTCTGCTGGACGGAGGTGGGCGCCAAGCGCGCGGGCATCATGCAGAGCCTGATCGTGACATGCCGTTTACATGACATTGACCCCTACACCTACCTGGTTGATGTCTTGCAACGCGTAGGCCACCACCCCGCCTCCAGAGTTTCAGAACTGACGCCTCGTCAATGGAAGCAGCACTTCGCCGAGAATCCATTGCGTTCACCATTACACGGTTTGGTAACGTAGGCAATAACGCCGGACAGTGACCGGTTACGAGGCGCTGGCATTGGCGCTACTTCCGTGGACATGGCCGACCACAGTGTGCCGTCCTTCATCGCACTGCCACTTCTCACGAAGCCGGCTGAGCCTGTGGAGCGTGAGATCAAGGTGGAGGTTCGCAAAGGAGGTCTGGTCATGACCGTTACCTGGCCCATGTCTGCAGCCAGTGACTTTGCCTGCTGGTCGGCCTCCGTCCTCAAGTGATTCGCATCGACTGCGCCTGGCTGGCAGTGCAGCCACTGGACATGCGTGCGGGCACGGACACGGCACTGGGTAGAGTCGTCCAGGTGTTCGGTGCGGCGCATCCCCACCACGCCTATCTGTTTGCCAACCGCCGGGCCAATCGCATGAAGGTGCTGGTGCACGACGGCATCGGCATCTGGTTGGCGGCCCGGCGACTCAACGAAGGCAAGTTTGTCTGGCCAGCACCGGGCATCAACCGGCAACACCAGCTCAGCACGGAGCAGTTGCATGCCCTGGTGCTGGGTCTGCCCTGGCAGCGCCTGGGCGTTGAGGGCATCATCACCGTTGTGTGAATGAGCGCGGGGCGGGCGCCATCGGTGCATGCACCAATGGTGATGGCGTGCGGTGCCTGCCACACTGCAGGCCATGGTTGTCACCCCCGATTCATTGGACCAATTGAGCGCGCAGCAATTGGGCTAAATACGCCCATCCCCTCTACAGGGACTTCCAGTTAAAGCAAGAGCGGATTTTTTTCTACCTTTTCGCATTCCCACATTTGAAATCTGACCAGTTGACGTTTGCTCGGGAGAGATACCAAGCAAGGACAGACTGCACATCTACAGGCGGGCTTGTTTCGGTGGGTTTCACCGAGGCCCCAGATACGAACCGCTCAGCAGGACTCCATTCGAAAAGCGTGATCAGGCACAGCCTGCCACTGAGGGAATGTCGAGTTCATCTGCTGCCGGTCTGACCTGTGGTGAGCATCTTCGAGCGCACGTCTGTTGGCAAAAAATCAATATTTTGGTTGCGCGATCTGACTGTGCCTAGGCAACTGACACTGCACCCGGATAGGTTGGGACGTGATCAGGGTCGAACGTTGTTCCCCTTGTCAGCACGCTCCAAAGTATTCTGGCATTTTTGTTGGCCAGCGCTACGACCGTTTTTTGCCAGCCAATGCGCTCCTTGAGTTGCAGCAGCCACTTGCTAATGCGGTCGCTACGTTTGCCTGCACTCATGACGGCGGACTTCGCCCCCTGAATGAGCAGGGTACGCAAGTAGGTGTCGCCACGTTTGGTGATGCCACCAAGCTTGGCTTTGCCTCCCGTTGAATTCTGACTCGGCGCCAGGCCAAGCCAGGCCCCGAATTGCCTGGCACTGTGGAACTGGGCGAAATCGCCCACCGTCGATACCAGTGCGGATGCCGTCAGCGGACCTATCCCAAGCAATTGGGCGGCCTTCTTTGCCTGCTCATCACTCTTGACGTGGGCGCAGATCCGTTCGTCGCACCAGGCTATTTCCTTGTCAAGTTCTGTGTAGTGTGAATTCGCACGGTCAAGTGCTAAACGCGCCACCGTTGGCAACTCGTTGCTGGCGTCCTCAAGGACCTCTTGTATCGCCCCTCTTAACGCTTCTGGACTTTGGGGGAACACCAAACCGAATTCAGTGAGGAGTCCGCGAATGCGATTGAGGCAGGCCGTCCGTTCTTCCTTGTAGCCTTCACGCAATCTGTGAACGGCCAACTGCCCTTGCTGCTCGCAGGTCTTTATAGGCACGAAGCGCATCTGTGGGCGACCGGCTGCCTCGCAAATCGCTGCCGCATCGTTGGCGTCATTCTTCCCGCTCTTGCCTGCCATACGATAGGGCGTAACGAAACTGCCGGCAATAAGTCTGGCATCCAAACCCATGGCACGGAGGCGGCGTGCGACGTGATGCGCACCTCCACAGCTCTCCATTGCCACCATGCAGCCTGACGGCAACTCGGAGCACCAGGAGAAGAACCGATCCCGAGAATATGCCTTGGCCAGGGTGACATCCCCAAGCTGCGTGATGGCGTGCACTTGGAAATACTTCTTGGAAAGGTCAACACCGACCCGAACAATGGCCGCCAGTGAAATGTCGTTCATGGGATACCCCTTTCAGTTGATGAATGGACTCGACATTCCGATCTTGGCTAACTTGTTGCGCCAGGGCAATCGCGGAAGTCCCTTCATATTCGAAAAGGTAAAACGAGCAGATTTCAGAGCTAGGAGGGGGACAAAAGCGTCGAATCTAGATGTGACAACAGATTCTGGCCAACTTTTTCGTTATAGGGAACCAAGGCGTAACTGCTGTTGATCGAAATCCATTTGATACCCCATCGCCCGATAACCTCGCTGCCTCTTTTCCCACATCCTGTAGAGTTGCGGATGATCCTGTTCGACGTAGTCGTAAATCAAGATGTCGCTCTTGTCCGCATGGTCACGGTGTAGGCGTCCGGCGTATTGCTGCAGCGTTCCTGTCCATGAGATCGGCAGCGTCAGGATCAGCGTGTCCAACGGCGCATGATCAAAACCCTCGCCGACCAGTTGGGCGCTGGCTAACAGTATGTGCGGTGCGTCGTGGGGCAACTCCGCCAGGGCCTTGATGATCGCCTGGCGTTCCTTTGTCTTCATGCGACCGTGCAGCATGAAGCATGGGAACTCGACATGCGCCAGTTGCGCGTGCAACAGGTCAAGGTGTTCCGTCCTTTTGGTCAGCAGCAGCACCTTACGCCCGTTTTTCAAGGCAGTGGTCGCATCGGCGACGATACGTGCGTTTCGATGGGCGTCCACGGACAGCAACCGTATGACCTCTTGAATACTGGCGTTCGACGGAATGGCCGGAGTTGGAAGATGACGGACCCGAACCATTAACTGATCTGGTACATGTGCCGGACGTTTTGCAATATGCCTGACGGGGCCCGACTGCATGAAAATGATCGGATGGTGCCCGTTACTGCGAACAGGGGTGGCACTGAGCCCCAGGACGTAGCGTGAGTTGGCCTGCTTCAATACCGCCTCGAATGTTGCGGCCGTTAAATGATGCGCCTCGTCAATTATTACCTGCCCGTATTGGCTAAACAGTTCGGGCAGATCGTCACGGCGCGCAAGGCTTTGAATGACTGCAATATCGAGCATGCCGGTGGGCTTCTTTTTCCCGGCACCGATCAGTCCAATTTTTTGGTCGTCCAATCCAACGAAACTACCAAGCCGCTCATGCCATTGCCGCATAAGGTCGGCGCGGTGCACAATCACCAAGGTACTAACCTTTCTCTTGGCGATAACGGCTGCTGCGGTGACCGTCTTTCCAAACGCGGTGGGAGCAATGAGCATGCCGAAATCATGTTTTGTAATAGCTTCGAGGGCTTCCTGCTGATCCGGACGCAGCACGCCATTGAACGTCGCGTTCATTCGTTGCCCCACCGAACGCGCGTCCTCGAGACGGAGTTCAATTCTATTTGTAGCGAGCAAGGCCTCGACGTCGCTCAGACAACCTCGCGGCAACGACAGGAATTTTTCGTGGTTTTCTGCGCGACTGATGATCCGGGGTGTGTTCCATGTGGACCTGAGCCCGGCCTGAAGTTTGTAGAACTCCGGATTTTGGAACGCTGCAACACGGATTAGGCGGTTCATCAAGGGTTGTGGAGGCTGGCCTTTTCGATAAACAATTGGGCGGCCATTGTTGCCTTCACCGCTTTGGGCATGATGCTGTTGAGTTTGATATCAGGCTTAGCCGGTCGTACCCATGGGGCGTCAACGTTCTCTTGCGGAACTTCGGCATAGGCGATGTCGAGCGGATGTCGGTCCCCAACCAGTTTGGTCAATACCGTTTCGATAAGGCTTTGCGGTAGGGGCCTGATGTTTTCAAGGAACGCCCACTGATCAGGAAGTTGCTGCAAGTTCTCATCGGCAAAGACGCTGCGTCCAAGGTCACGGGGTTCCTTTTGTAACGGCAAGGCGATCAGGTTGCCAAATCCGCCATTCGGCATGGTGTCTTGATTTGGGAACAATCGGTCGTACGATTTAAGGGCCAATTGGCGAGTGCGGGCGCAAGTCGCACTGATCAGCGCCGCGCCAAGACGTCGCGCATCTCTTGCAAGCGTCGCGTTCGCAAAGAATAGCCAGAGGTGAGCTCCCTCGCCGGAGCGCGATATTTCCAGCGCTGCGGGGAGAGCATTGTCGAGGCAGGTTTGTAGCACCGCTCGGGCATCTTCGCGCCAGTCCGCGTCATCAAAGTCGATGGCAAGAAAATGGCATCGATTGTCGACCGATCGTGGGTATACGCCGGCGGTAATCTCGCCTCTAAGATGCTGGCGAATGATGTCGTCAGTGATGGGCGCATACAGGCTATAACTGCACACGCTACATTTTATTACTGGCAATTTGCAAACGCCGGGTTTCCATTTGTTGGTGCAGAGGGGCGAATACCCAGGTTTGCCCGCTTTATTTATCCATCGAACTGGATAGATATCATCTCGCCCGCGAAAGAGTCGTCGGAAGAGCTGAACCTTTGCCGTTTGCGACAACCCGTTCGCAGTTGGCTGCAGCGCAGCATCGCCAGTGTTGAATTTAGACGGTTGCGGTACCGCGATATCGTGCTTTGCAAGCAGTGCCTTCAGCGCTTCATTCTCAGCACGTAACTGGATGAATTCTGCTTCTGTCGTTGACATGCGCGGCTCGCTTTATTTGATAGAAAAACCGATCCGCAGGCCACTTGAGGCTGGGGCGGCTTGCCCAAAATTGGCTACTTTTGCACACCCAAAACAAGGTAAAGCCACCAATTTATTCGCTGTGACGTATGTCGATTGGTTTCAATGAGTGGCTGATCTCATTTGAATGCAATGTCACCCACCCCAGGAGAAATCTACCGTAACTCGCTCGGAGGTAACTTGGGGCATCACCGTTCGACCATGTTTGGTTAGTGTGACCAATCCATATTGAGCCATGGTGTGCAACGACCGCGAAACGTTGGGTACATGTTTTCCCACGGTTTTGGCCAAGGCATCCATGGAGTCTGGGTGACTCTCACGAATGACCTTGAGCAACGCCATGTTCTCATCTGACAAGACTCTTGCCATGGCGGTCACAGAGGGGAACCAAACGTTGGGTTCGTCTTTGGCGCGTTGGCGTGTTCCAGCCGCAATGGCCAGCGATCGTGCACGCTGCATAGGCACTGGCGCAATACCAAACTTCAATACCTTGTTCATGGACTGACCTCTTTCAAAACGCGATCAACTTCAGCATAAAAATCACTGACCAACTGGTAAGCGGTGTCAAACTCATACAACACACCCTCATCCAGAGCGTGTCGATGGCGATGGTCGTATGGAAACCTTTTACCAGCATGCTTGAACCGCGAGCCTGCTGGTCTCACACTATGGGCATTGTCGAAACCAATTAGCCGAGTGTTGTCCGGCGCATGAAGTGTCAAGCTGTACCTGATGCCATGCGGTCGCTCAGCCGTCACATCCGCACTCGAAACTTCCATCTTGACCCAGTAGCCTGCATCATTTTGAACTTCAATATTGCCATCCAAGCCAAGCAAATATTCCAAACCAATGGCCAGTGAACGTTGTGAACCCATGCCAAAGCTTATCATGAACTGATAAGCTTTTCAATGACAAATTGGGGTAGATGTGCCAACCCTTGGTTCATTGAGGCGCTAGGCGTTTGGCGACCCAAAAGCATCCCGCATTTGCCGCGCACGCTTGGCTTGATCAGTGTGAAGGTACACGGAAGTGGTGGACACCGAAGCATGCCGCAAGTTATCTCTCACAGTGGTCAGTTCAGCTCCTCGTGCCAAAGCATGTGTAGCGTGGGTGTGCCTCATCCAATGGGGACTTGCTCGGCGCAGTTTCTCAGCTGTTTTCGGCGACTCAGACTCAATAACCTCAGCGGTTGTCACAAAAAACCGCTTGGTGACGGTCCACAATCTCGTCGAAGTAATGCGATCCTGACCATTGCCGGCCTGCAAGTCGGCAATGATCGGAGTGGACGGCTTCCATATCGCTGGCGTGGTTGGTACACCTCGCTGCATCAAGTAGTGGTCCAGCGCCACACGAGCCAACGGGGGTAAGGCGACTTTGCCCGCCTTGCTGCCTTTGCCGACCAGCTTGAGCCAATGGTCTCCCTGGGCATCCGTTTCAATCTGCCCCAGGGTTGCACCCACGAACTCACTGGACCTCAGACCCGTTGCATACGCGAAGTCCAGCACAAAGCGCAGCCGCTGGGCTGCTGCAAGCTTCCATCCGTATGACCACTCCAACCCATTGGCAACGGCCCGGATGATGGCCCACTCACCCTCAGAGAACACGCGCCCTTCATCCATGGGCGTGCTACGGCTGCTACCGCGCACCTTGATCCCGGCAAACGGGTTGGCCACCACATAGCGCTGCTCAATCAGCCAACGAAACATCGCACCAATGACAGTCAGGGCGTACGCAGTGGAACGGGGTGATAACCCGGCCGCGAATGGGCGCCACTCGGCAGAAAACCGTGTCTGCGGTGGTCCAACCCATCGGCTGCGTGGCGTGGGATTGCGCAGGAACCCCCGGTAGGCAGTGGCATCCTCGGTTGTGAGCGACGATAGCGCGCGACCACGCTCCACAACGGCCCACAGAATCAGGCGTTCGGCCTCCTTGCGATAGGCCCGTTTTGTCGCACTGGATTCGTGTAGTGCCAGCCATGCCTGCACGGCCTCATAGTCATTGTCGGCACTGAGCGTGCAGCCCGATGGTGGCCCGCGGAAAGTGCCTTGCGTGCCGTTGAGTTCTTCCGGCACTTGCAGGCGCTCCCACGGAACAACTGTCTGTACTGTTTCGCTGACCATCAATTCCCGCGCCCGTTCGGTCAATTGCGGGTGGGCCGCAAAGAAGACTTCGATTTGGCGGGCCCCTTGTGCTCCCAGCCCAGGGACCACCGTCCACCAGCGCCGACGCCGAGGTACACGCACAGTCAGCTGCGCTAGCGTCTTGATGTCCTGGGCGTATAGGGCGTTGGCCGCACGAACGGAGAGCCACAGGCTCACGTCGTCCGTAATCTTGGGAGTCGGCTCAGAAGCAATGCGTAGCGCCTCAATGGCATGTGCAACGGTCTTCGCATGCTGGGCACGTTCATTCACTGGATGGTCCAGCAGGGCCACCAGATCCGACCGGTGTCGTCGGCGGGCAATTCGGGTCAATTGACGGCGGATGCCTCCAATTATTCCTCGTGATGACTCTCCCGAGACCTTCTGCGTTTCCAGGTAGCGGGCCACGGATTCGCGCGATGACAAGCCCGCGTACCAGCCACGCAAGGCGGCCAGTTCGGCTTCACCGGGGAAACCATCCTGGCGTTCGTCTTTTCCCAATCCGGGCGGTAGGGACATCGGCAGACTTTTCATGGATGTCAGTTAAGAATAATGGAATAGCGGCTGTGATAAGAAGGATTATCGCAATAGAATGCACGCCAATAAACAAATCCCTTGGGTTTTTGGCTGAAGCCATTCACAAATTGCACGTGAATTGGCAGGCAAGGCGGCCACTGCGTTGCATCTCTGCAGCATCCCTCGACTCATCCCCATTTCGTTTTTACAGGCTCAGCCAACGCTGTGCCATGCGTTGGAGCACGTCAGTCTTGCCACTCACCAATACACAAGCGTCCAGGCGCCTTTCCATTCTCTCAACCGAAGAGGTGGACAGCCTCTATGGCATGCCGCACTTCACCGAAGGTGAGCGCCAAATTCACTTTGATCTGAGTCCCGAAGAGCGCCAGACTATTGATGCAGCACGCACAATCACAGCGGGAGTCCACCTCGTACTGCAACTGGGTTATTTCAAGGCCAAAGCCCAATTCTTCGTCGTCAGTCTTGACCATGTCCGCCCCGACATTGATCATATTCTGAAGCGTTACTTCCCGGGCAGGCAGATGGCCGAGGTAGGCGTTTTGTCAAAGCCGACTAGGCTGGCCCAACAACGCATCATTCTTGGGTTGTTGGACTATCGTCTGTGCGGCAGCGAGGGAAGGCACGCGCTGGCTGCTTTCGCGCAGCGGGCTGCGATGTTGTCAACCCAGCCAAAATTCATTTTGCGGGAGGTGCTAGAGCATCTAGCAAGCCAGCGTATTGTGGCACCGGGATACACGTCCTTGCAGGACTTGGTGAGCCAGGCGGTCACCGACGAGCGCCGGCGAGTGACCCGAATGCTCGATGCCGCCTTGCCCGCCAATCTGCAGCAATCGCTCAACACCCTGCTGCACGCGGACGACAAAATCCATCTGATCAACGTCCTGAAACACGAAGCAAGTGACTTCAGCAACAAAGAGCTGCGCCAGGAGGTGAGCCGACGCAAGCAACTCGCCCCCTTGCATACCTTCGCTCAGAAATTCCTGATGGATGCTGCGCTGTCGCCTGAGAGCATCAAGTATTACGCCGGGCTGGTTCAGTTCTACACGATTTACAAGCTGCGTCGCATGGATGTCTCAACGGTTCGCCTGTACTTGCTGTGCTTTGCCTTCCACCGGTTCCGCCAAATCAACGACAACCTGATCGAGGCGTTCATCCACCTGGTCGGCCAATTTGACAAGCACGCAAAACTGGCCGCCAAGACGGCCATGCAGCTGGCATCTGACCAAGCCAACAGCAATCTGAAAGCAGCCGGCGAGGTACTGGGCCTGTTCGTCGATGAGTCCATAGCAAATGACTGCCCATTTTCTACTATAAAGGAACGTGCTTTTGGACTGCTGGACCAGACGGCCTTCTCATCGGTGTCCAATTTTTTGCGTAACGTGGCCTTCGACAAACTGGACTACGAGTGGACCTACTTCACCATGCAGTCGCCAACCATCAAGCTCAACTTGCGGCACCTTTTTTGCGACATAGATTTTGCCGGTCGCCTGGAGAACGCCCCATTGGTCACAGCGATCGCCGTGATGCAAGATCAATTGCGTCAGAGCAAGTCACTGCGCAAGGCAGACTCATCAAAATTCCCCGAGGCAGTGATACCCGCGGTACTCAAGAAGCACCTGTACGTCGAATCCATCGAGGACGGCGAAAAACGCAAAGTCCTGGATGTCGATCGATACGAGTTTCTGGTCTACCGGCTGCTGCGCAATGCGCTGGAGTCAGGTGACCTGTACGTCAATCACAGCAACGAATTCCGTCAGTTTGAGGATGATCTGATCAGCGACGCCCGCTGGGTGCACAAGGAAGCCGTGCTGGCGGAAATCGGACAGTCCATTTTGACCACGCCCATTGAAGAGACGCTGGCAACTTTGCGTACCAAGCTGGAAGACAGGCTGGTAAATGTCAATCAGCGTGTGGCCGCCTGCGTCAACACCAACATCAAGGTTATCGGGCAAGGAGAAAAAAGGCGTTGGTCGCTGATCTACCCAACTGCACCGCAGACTGGCAACGCCCCGTTTTACAACCAGCTGCCGGGAATCGCTGTTGCCGATCTATTGCGCTTCGTGAACAAAGAGACGCGTTTTCTGGATGCCTTCGAGCATGTTTTGAATCGCGGCGTCAAACACGCGCCGGACCTGCGCGAAATCCTTGCCTGCGTGGTGGCCTTCGGCACCAACATGGGGTTGGGCAAGATGGCAGAGGTCTCAGGCTTGAACCACGCATCCTTGATAACCACCGCCCGCAGCTACCTGAGCCCGGAAACTGTACACGCAGCCAATGACGCCATCAGCAATGCCACGGCCGCTCTGCCGGCCTTCAAACTCTTCAATATCCGCGAAGAGTTGCATTCCAGCAGCGATGGCCAGCGTTTCGAGACCCAGATCAACACCTTCAATGCCCGACATGCGCCCAAGTATTTCGGCTTGGACAAGGGCGTGAGCGCCTGTACCGTGGTGGCCAACCACGTTCCCATCAACGCCAAGATCATCGGCACCCACGAGCATGAGAGCCATTTTGTGTTTGACCTGCTGTACAACAACACGTCGGACATAAAGCCCACGCGCCACTCGACTGATACGCACGGCACCAACCAGGTCAACTTCTTTTTTCTCTACGCATACGGCTACGGTTTTGCCCCGCGATACAAGACAATCCAAAAGAAAACTGCATCCCTGGTGGGGTTCAACTTGCTCAGTCAGTACCCGGCAGACATGTTGATTCGACCAAGCACTAAGGTCAATGCCGATCTGATCATCAGCGAATGGCCAAATATCCAGCGCATCATGGCATCCCTCGCGCAAAAGGACACGACCCAAGCCACCATCGTGCGCAAGCTGAGCAGCTACGCCCGGCAAAACAACACCAAAAAGGCCCTGTGGGAGTTGGACAACATTCTGCGGACCATCTACATTCTGGACTTCATTGACGATGTCGAACTGCGCCAGAGCGTACAAAAGGCACTCAACCGGGGCGAGGCCTATCACCGGTTCCGCCGCGCAGTGGCCTTCATCAATGGCGGAAAGTTCAAGGTACAGACGGAAACTGAGCAGCAGGTTTGGAACGACTGCGCGCGGCTGATTGCCAACGCAGTCATCTACTACAACACGGCGTTACTGTCCAAGGTCTATGAACAGAAGGTGGCCGCCGGGGACTTGGACGCCATCGCGTTCATCCAGGGCATGTCGCCGGTGGCGTGGCAGCACGTGAACATGTACGGGTCGTTTGAGTTCAGCGAAGACGATCATGATATTGATCTAGATGCATTGGCCGCGCAGTATGCCGACTCGGTGTTCTGGAGCAATGCTACGCAGCCTGGACAAGGGGATCTTTTTGACTAAAAACCGCCCCGCCTTCAGAGGGGGAATTCGCTCGTTTTACCTTTTCGAATATGAAGGGACTTCCGCGATTGCCCTGGCGCAACAAGTTAGCCAAGATCGGAATGTCGAGTCCATTCATCAACTGAAAGGGGTATCCCATGAACGACATTTCACTGGCGGCCATTGTTCGGGTCGGTGTTGACCTTTCCAAGAAGTATTTCCAAGTGCACGCCATCACGCAGCTTGGGGATGTCACCCTGGCCAAGGCATATTCTCGGGATCGGTTCTTCTCCTGGTGCTCCGAGTTGCCGTCAGGCTGCATGGTGGCAATGGAGAGCTGTGGAGGTGCGCATCACGTCGCACGCCGCCTCCGTGCCATGGGTTTGGATGCCAGACTTATTGCCGGCAGTTTCGTTACGCCCTATCGTATGGCAGGCAAGAGCGGGAAGAATGACGCCAACGATGCGGCAGCGATTTGCGAGGCAGCCGGTCGCCCACAGATGCGCTTCGTGCCTATAAAGACCTGCGAGCAGCAAGGGCAGTTGGCCGTTCACAGATTGCGTGAAGGCTACAAGGAAGAACGGACGGCCTGCCTCAATCGCATTCGCGGACTCCTCACTGAATTCGGTTTGGTGTTCCCCCAAAGTCCAGAAGCGTTAAGAGGGGCGATACAAGAGGTCCTTGAGGACGCCAGCAACGAGTTGCCAACGGTGGCGCGTTTAGCACTTGACCGTGCGAATTCACACTACACAGAACTTGACAAGGAAATAGCCTGGTGCGTAACCGGTCACTGTCCGGCGTTATTGCCTACGTTACCAAACCGTGTAATGGTGAACGCAATGGATTCTCGGCGAAGTGCTGCTTCCATTGACGAGGCGTCAGTTCTGAAACTCTGGAGGCGGGGTGGTGGCCTACGCGTTGCAAGACATCAACCAGGTAGGTGTAGGGGTCAATGTCATGTAAACGGCATGTCACGATCAGGCTCTGCATGATGCCCGCGCGCTTGGCGCCCACCTCCGTCCAGCAGAATAACCAATTGCGCCTGCCCATTGGTATCGCGCGCAAGGCGCGTTCCAGATGGTTCGTATCCATGGCCACATCCGCATCGCCCAGAAACACCTGCAGTTGCGCGCGGCGCTCGCGTGCATAGGCCAATGCCTTGGTCAACGGATTGCTGGGCAGGAAGCCTTGCCGCTCGAACTGCAAATCCACCCATTCAAAGAAGTTCTGCACCAGCGGTTTGCTGTGGCTTAGACGGTGCTCTCGTTTGGCATCCCCGTAGAGGTCACGTTCACGAATGGCTTCTTCCTGGGCGTAAATCTCGCCAATTTGCTGCAGCGCCTGGCCAGCGGCCTGTGGCTCGGCCCCTAGAGCTTCAAAGAAGCCACGCCTGCAGTGCGCCCAGCATTGGGCATGCGTAATGCCGGTCTTGGCAGCGTAACGTGCATAGGCCTCATAGCCGTCAGTGAGCAACACGGCATCTGTGGCCCCTGGCAGCCCCAATGCCTGCTGTACGTGCTCGTGGCGGCGCGACTCGAAATAGGCAAAGCACACCTCATCGAGTTCGCCGTACACAGGCCAGAAGTAGGCCGCCTTCATCTTGCCGGGCCCACTGCGCCCGGCCTTGATGGGGGTCTCGTCCATTGCCTTGACCCGGCTGTTGCGGATCGACTCGAGCTGCGTGTCGTAAATCGGCTCCAGCAGGGAAATGGTCTTTTGCGCCAGTTGCGTCAGCCACGCCCGGCTGAGTTTGAAGCCCGCTTGGCTCAGGCGCTGGTGCTGCCGGTACAGCGGAATGTGCCAGGCAAACTTGTCAACAACAACGCCTGCGAGCAAGCTCACGTCAGCGCGGCTGCCCTCAATGATGCCTGTTGGCGCGCCCGCACAGTGCAGGGTTTGCGTGTCGTGGCGCTTGATGACAGAGCGCACATACTTCAGCACCACATAGGCACCGGGGCGCTGTGCCAAGCGGTGGCTGACCTTCTGGCTGACAACCTCGTACTGATCGGGCGAGAGGTCTTTGGTCTCGGGGTTGGCCAGCTCGATGGTGTGCACGGGCACCTTGGTTTCGTCAAAGAACGATGCGGGCGTGCCCTCGTCGGCAAAGTTGCTGCGGGGTTTGCGTCGCTGGTGTGCAGGGATGGTGTTGGAGTCGGAGTCGGCTTCGGGCGCATCAGTGGCAGGGAGGTCGCCCAGGAGTTGCCCCAGGTGCATTTGCTGCGCATCGGGCAAGGGTGCAAAGCGCTCGCTCTTCTTGCCAAAGAGTTGGCGTTTGAACCATTCGAGCTGCTGCTCCAGCGCGCTGATGCTGGCGGCCTGTGCTTGCAGTGTCTGCGCGATGCTCTGCGGCGACAGCCCCATGACCGTTTCGACGGTAAATGTGGGAGTGCTGGTATTGGGCATCGACATGGGCCTTATCTTGCGGCCTTTAGGGACAAAGCAAAAGAGTGCTTCTCCGGATTGAAAATGGGCACATCGTCACCTCCGCGCAGGGTGTTGGTAGCGTTTGTGGCGTCGGCGCACTTCGATGCCTTCGAGCATCAGTTTGAGCGCCGTGCAGTCGATCTCGCCACTGCCGCCTTGAACGCCTTTACGGGAGAACTTGCCGCTCTCCAAACGCTTGCACCACAGGCACCAGCCGCTGCGGTCAAAGTACAGCACCTTCATCTGTGTTTGCCGCCGGTTGATGAAAACAAACATGTGTCCGGCCAGCACATCCACTTCAAACCCCTGGCGTGCCAGAGCGTACAAGCCGTCGTAGGACTGGCGCATATCGGCAGCTTGGCCATACAGGAACACGCGAATGCGGCCCTCGGGAAAGAACATTACCGGCGTACCAGATGCAAACTCATGCCCGAGCCGAGTTCGATGCGTAACTCCATGGCTCCATTGCCGCTGCCGTGCACTCCAGCAAGGTCGCCCAGATCAACGAACGCCGCCTTCGGCACGGTGGTGGGGGCTACCTTGTTCGTTCGCAGCGGGGACGCGATTCCCCTCTGTTTATTCCTAAGCGTGCGTCGGCGAGCAAGGCTGCTGCGACTGATGCCTTCGCGGCTGCAAAATTCATCTATCGTCAATCCAGCGCGGTCAAAACGATCCAGTACCTCAGCCCAAGTCTGTTCACTCAACACTGCACGCCTGAGCACGCTCTGCGTCTCTTCCATATCCGACCCCGTCCTGTTTGTTGATCAGGGCGCATTCTTTGGTACCTGCAATCAGTTCGCAAGAACGCCGGACAGTGACCGGTTACCCTGGTGCGACGAACGGATCTGCGCCCACGTCAAGAGTGATGAGCAGGCAAAGAAGGCCGCCCAATTGCTTGGGATAGGTCCGCTGACGGCATCCGCACTGGTATCGACGGTGGGCGATTTCGCCCAGTTCCACAGTGCCAGGCAATTCGGGGCCTGGCTTGGCCTGGCGCCGAGTCAGAATTCAACGGGAGGCAAAGCCAAGCTTGGTGGCATCACCAAACGTGGCGACACCTACTTGCGTACCCTGCTCATTCAGGGGGCGAAGTCCGCCGTCATGAGTGCAGGCAAACGTAGCGACCGCATTAGCAAGTGGCTGCTGCAACTCAAGGAGCGCATTGGCTGGCAAAAAACGGTCGTAGCGCTGGCCAACAAAAATGCCAGAATACTTTGGAGCGTGCTGACAAGGGGAACAACGTTCGACCCTGATCACGTCCCAACCTATCCGGGTGCAGTGTCAGTTGCCTAGGCACAGTCAGATCGCGCAACCAAAATATTGATTTTTTGCCAACAGACGTGCGCTCGAAGATGCTCACCACAGGTCAGACCGGCAGCAGATGAACTCGACATTCCCTCAGTGGCAGGCTGTGCCTGATCACGCTTTTCGAATGGAGTCCTGCTGAGCGGTTCGTATCTGGGGCCTCGGTGAAACCCACCGAAACAAGCCCGCCTGTAGATGTGCAGTCTGTCCTTGCTTGGTATCTCTCCCGAGCAAACGTCAACTGGTCAGATTTCAAATGTGGGAATGCGAAAAGGTAGAAAAAAATCCGCTCTTGCTTTAACTGGAAGTCCCTGTAGAGGGGATGGGCGTATTTAGCCAATTGCGCGAATTGCTCACGGGCCTGATGAGCAAAGTGGCACAGCAAGACCAGCACATCGCGAAACTGGACCAGGCATCAAGCAGCGATGCCAAGGAACTGGTGTACCGTCAGACCAAGATTGATCTGCTCACACATGAGATGGCAGTGCTCAAACGCCACCGGTTTGGTCGCAGCAGCGAGCAAGTCGACAGTACCCAAGTCAGCCTGCTGGAAGAGGCCTTTGACGAAGACCTGGCCGCCGTTGAGCAGGAACTCAAGAACCTCACATCACCCAAGGCGGACACCGAGCCACCCAAGAAGCCCAAGCGTGCAGCCCTGCCAGCCAACCTGCCGCGCGTGGACGTCCACCACGAACCCGACTCCACCACCTGCCAGTGCGGCTGCCAACGCAAGCGCATTGGCGAGGATGTGTCCGAGAAGCTGGACTACACACCCGGCGTGTTCACGGTAGAGCGCCATGTGCGCGGCAAATGGGCCTGCGCCAGTTGCGAGACCTTGATCCAAGCACCAGTTCCCCCACAAGTCATCGACAAGGGCATCCCTACAGCAGGATTGCTGGCCCAGGTATTGGTGGCCAAGTATGCGGACCATCTGCCCCTGTACCGCCAGGAGAAGATCTTTGGTCGTGCGGGTCTGGAGATAGCACGCTCCACATTGGGTGCGTGGGTTGGCATGTGCGGCGTGCAGTTGCAGCCATTGGTAGATGCGCTCAAGCAAGCGGTACTGAGCCACGCGATCCTGCATGCGGATGAAACGCCGATCCCGATGCTCAAGCCGGGCAACAAGAAGACGCATCGTGCTTACCTCTGGGCCTATGCACCGGGCGCCTTCGAGTCCACGCGGGCTGTGGTGTACGACTTCTGTGAGTCCCGTGCCGGCGAGCATGCCCGAGCATTCCTGGGCAAGTCCGATGCTGACGGTGGCTGGAGTGGCACGCTGGTTTGCGATGACTACGCGGCTTACAAGGCGCTGTTTACCAAGGGCATCACGGAGTCCGGCTGCATGGCCCATGCCCGCAGAAAGCTGTTTGAACTGCATGCCAATCACAGCAGCCTGATTGCTGCTGAGGGCCTTAAATTCTTTGAACTACTGTATGACGTGGAGCGCGATGCAAAGGCGCTCAGCGCCGAGGAGCGCAAGAAGATTCGACAGGACAGGGCCAAACCGGTTGCCGATGCACTGCATCAGTGGCTGTTATTGCAACGAAGCAAGGTCCCCAATGGCTCTGCGACGGCAAAAGCACTGGATTACAGCCTCAAACGCTGGGTGGCGCTGACGCACTACCTGTATGACGGCCAAGTACCCATTGACAACAATTGGTGCGAGAACCAAATCCGCCCGGCCGCCTTGGGTCGTAACAACTGGCTTTTTGCAGGGTCTCTGCGCGCGGTGTCACTTTGCGGCATATAGGAGCCAGTGATTTTCGGCATATAGAGACCAGCCGGAGGGTGTCTGACGGACATCACTCGGGTATGGATTTTGCCTTTATTTGACGTCTTTTTGTTGCGTTGAATTCTTTGTTTTTGTCGGCATGGTGGTCGGCATCTGGCGTGGCGCCCGATACGACTGGCCATCAAGCACCAGGCAGTATGCGTTGTGACGTAAGCGGTCCAAGGTTGCGGATGCCAAGAGCGGGTTGACTGGGAATGCCTGATCCCATTCAGTAAAGTCCAGATTGCTGGTGACGATGGTGGCAGTGCGCTCGTAGCGCTCGGCAATGAGTTCATGCAGGTCTTCGTCGGCCGGCGCACGCAGAGGCTTGAGTCCGAAGTCATCAATGATGAGTACCGGAATGCGACTCAAGGTCTGCAGCTTGCGCTCGTAGGCGTTGGTGGCGCGCGCGGCGTGCAGTGACTGCGTGAGTGCCGAGCAGTTGGTAAACAGCACATCCACGCCCTGACGGATCGCACAATGGCCCAAGGCCTGCGCAAGATGACTCTTGCCGGTTCCACTAGGGCCAACAATCAATACCGGAGAACACTCCCGCACGTAGCGCCCGGTGGCCAGGTCATGCACCAGCGCGCGGTTGAGTTGGGGTAGCCGCTCGAAGTCAAACTGCTCCAGCGTTTTGGTGGAGCGGAACTGGGCCCGGCGCAGGCGGGTACTGAAACTGTTCTGCTCCCGGCGGGCCACTTCATCGCCCATCAGGATGGCCAGGAACTCCGTATAGGCCAACTTCGATTCAATCGCCTGGCGGTTTCTGGCGTCCAGCGAATCCAGAATACCGGACAAGCGCAACTGCTTGAGATGTGGAACGAGTTCGGGGATGGGTGTCATTTGGGATGGTCTCCTGGATAGTTAATGCAGCAAATCCTGCTGCGGGTTGTGGGTATCGGGGGTGAAGAGGCTTGCGGCGTCGCGGACAAACCGGGCCTTTGCATAGGTAGGCACGATGCTGTGATCAGGCATCGGTAGCCGGTCGGAATTACTGCTCAGGATGGTCTTGACAGTGCGGTAATACGGACTGTTGTGGGCCATGGCACGTCGGCAGGCGAGCTCAACACGCTGGGCGCTGTAGGTCTTTGCCAGACCAATCACACCCTGAGCTGCGCGCAATCGCTCCAGAATCCGGTCACTCAGTAGCCAGTCAATAACCTGCTGACAGTACGGTCCGATTTGCAGCGCTTGGGTACCCAGCCACTCGCGGTCACGGGCAAAGAAGAGTTGTGCCTCGGGTGGCAAGTGGTCTTTGGTCGTGAGGCGTTCACCGGGACGCTGTCCCCGCGCATGGGTTGCCACCAATCGGTAGTCATCAAACAAAGTCACGCAGTTATCGGTGGCACGTAGCCACAGCTCTTTGCCCACCAGCGCAAAGGGGGCGGAATACAGCTTGTAGTCAAACTTGACGTGGCAGTCGCGGTGCAGCGTCACGCACTGCCAAACGCCCAAGTCCGGCGCCTGCGGTGGAAGCGGCTTGAGCAAGGCCCGCTCCAGCGCAAACAAATCCATGGGCTGCTGGCGGGTGGTGCCGTGAATGCGCACACCGGCTTCCTGCAATACCCACGCCTGCGCCTGTGCATTAAGGTCCGCCAGATCACGGAATTCGCGGGTAGACAGGAAGTTACGCTTGACGTATTTGACGCCCGACTCCACGATACCCTTCTTCTGCGGATCGTGCGGCGGGCACGGGTCAATCTTGAATTCATAACCTTCAGCGCACTCGGCATAGGAGCGCTGCACCTGCGGGTCAAATCGGCAAGCCTTGATGATGGCGCACTTGGCGTTGTCGATGATCACGCGCTCGGGCACACCGCCAAACCACTCAAAGGCACGGCGGTGGCAGCCCAGCCATGTGGCCACCGTTTGGTCCCAGACGAATTCCACATACTGATGGCGGCTGTGACACAAGGTCATAACAAAGGCCCAGGTGCGCCTACGCTGTCCATCCGGATGCACCAAAAATGGCCCCGCGCCAAAGTCAACCTGAGCGGCTTCGCCGGGCTTGAAGCTCAGTCTCACAGTGAGATCGGTACGCGGCTGTGCCTTGGCAATGTCACGCATGATGCGATAGACAGAGGAGTAGCTGCCGCAGAACTGGTGCTCGCGCACCAACGCGGCATGAATGGCTACGCCCTCAACCCCGGCAGCCATCCAGCGCGCCACTTGTTCGCGCCATGGGTGGGCTTTGGAGACCGTGCTGGATGGGCGCTTGGCCGCTGCGCACAGACTCAGGGCAATAACTTCGGGTTCGGGCAGCGGCAGCTCAGCCTCCAACCAGCCCAAGCTGCGGGCGTGTTCGCGAAAGCTCGCCACCTTGACCCGGCCCATAAGGCCCAGACGCGCGATCTCGCGATCGCCGTCACCGGCGCGTAGTCTGATTAAAACGTTTCTGTATTCATGCATCTCGATCTTTCTGCGACCCATCCGTTACTCCTGAACAAAAAATTCAGAAGGTAACGACAGTTACGTCGCGTTCGAGATGCCCGTCCAATCCCCCGGCTGGCTCCTATATGACGAAAACCAAATGGCCTATATGTGCCGAAAACGCTCTGGCTCCTATGTGCCGAAAACCAATTGGCCTGTATGTGGTGAAAAGTGACACGCGGGTCAGCGTGCTGCCGCTGTGATGAGTTTGATTCAAAGCGCCAAGATCAATGGGCATGACCCGTATGCCTACATGAAGGACATCCTCACCCGGCTGCCAACGCAGAAGAACAACCAGATCGAAGAATTGTTGCCGCATCGGTGGCGGCCAGCCTGACGTATTGCTGCGACCTAATGCAGGTTGGCAGCGGCACCGCAACACTTCTTGAACTTCTTGCCGCTGCCGCATGGACAGGGCTCATTGCGTCCGACCTTGGGTTGCATCGCCTTTGCAACGTAACCGGTCACTGTCCGGCGTTCTTGCGAACTGATTGCAGGTACCAAAGAATGCGCCCTGATCAACAAACAGGACGGGGTCGGATATGGAAGAGACGCAGAGCGTGCTCAGGCGTGCAGTGTTGAGTGAACAGACTTGGGCTGAGGTACTGGATCGTTTTGACCGCGCTGGATTGACGATAGATGAATTTTGCAGCCGCGAAGGCATCAGTCGCAGCAGCCTTGCTCGCCGACGCACGCTTAGGAATAAACAGAGGGGAATCGCGTCCCCGCTGCGAACGAACAAGGTAGCCCCCACCACCGTGCCGAAGGCGGCGTTCGTTGATCTGGGCGACCTTGCTGGAGTGCACGGCAGCGGCAATGGAGCCATGGAGTTACGCATCGAACTCGGCTCGGGCATGAGTTTGCATCTGGTACGCCGGTAATGTTCTTTCCCGAGGGCCGCATTCGCGTGTTCCTGTATGGCCAAGCTGCCGATATGCGCCAGTCCTACGACGGCTTGTACGCTCTGGCACGCCAGGGGTTTGAAGTGGATGTGCTGGCCGGACACATGTTTGTTTTCATCAACCGGCGGCAAACACAGATGAAGGTGCTGTACTTTGACCGCAGCGGCTGGTGCCTGTGGTGCAAGCGTTTGGAGAGCGGCAAGTTCTCCCGTAAAGGCGTTCAAGGCGGCAGTGGCGAGATCGACTGCACGGCGCTCAAACTGATGCTCGAAGGCATCGAAGTGCGCCGACGCCACAAACGCTACCAACACCCTGCGCGGAGGTGACGATGTGCCCATTTTCAATCCGGAGAAGCACTCTTTTGCTTTGTCCCTAAAGGCCGCAAGATAAGGCCCATGTCGATGCCCAATACCAGCACTCCCACATTTACCGTCGAAACGGTCATGGGGCTGTCGCCGCAGAGCATCGCGCAGACACTGCAAGCACAGGCCGCCAGCATCAGCGCGCTGGAGCAGCAGCTCGAATGGTTCAAACGCCAACTCTTTGGCAAGAAGAGCGAGCGCTTTGCACCCTTGCCCGATGCGCAGCAAATGCACCTGGGGCAACTCCTGGGCGACCTCCCTGCCACTGATGCGCCCGAAGCCGACTCCGACTCCAACACCATCCCTGCACACCAGCGACGCAAACCCCGCAGCAACTTTGCCGACGAGGGCACGCCCGCATCGTTCTTTGACGAAACCAAGGTGCCCGTGCACACCATCGAGCTGGCCAACCCCGAGACCAAAGACCTCTCGCCCGATCAGTACGAGGTTGTCAGCCAGAAGGTCAGCCACCGCTTGGCACAGCGCCCCGGTGCCTATGTGGTGCTGAAGTATGTGCGCTCTGTCATCAAGCGCCACGACACGCAAACCCTGCACTGTGCGGGCGCGCCAACAGGCATCATTGAGGGCAGCCGCGCTGACGTGAGCTTGCTCGCAGGCGTTGTTGTTGACAAGTTTGCCTGGCACATTCCGCTGTACCGGCAGCACCAGCGCCTGAGCCAAGCGGGCTTCAAACTCAGCCGGGCGTGGCTGACGCAACTGGCGCAAAAGACCATTTCCCTGCTGGAGCCGATTTACGACACGCAGCTCGAGTCGATCCGCAACAGCCGGGTCAAGGCAATGGACGAGACCCCCATCAAGGCCGGGCGCAGTGGGCCCGGCAAGATGAAGGCGGCCTACTTCTGGCCTGTGTACGGCGAACTCGATGAGGTGTGCTTTGCCTATTTCGAGTCGCGCCGCCACGAGCACGTACAGCAGGCATTGGGGCTGCCAGGGGCCACAGATGCCGTGTTGCTCACTGACGGCTATGAGGCCTATGCACGTTACGCTGCCAAGACCGGCATTACGCATGCCCAATGCTGGGCGCACTGCAGGCGTGGCTTCTTTGAAGCTCTAGGGGCCGAGCCACAGGCCGCTGGCCAGGCGCTGCAGCAAATTGGCGAGATTTACGCCCAGGAAGAAGCCATTCGTGAACGTGACCTCTACGGGGATGCCAAACGAGAGCACCGTCTAAGCCACAGCAAACCGCTGGTGCAGAACTTCTTTGAATGGGTGGATTTGCAGTTCGAGCGGCAAGGCTTCCTGCCCAGCAATCCGTTGACCAAGGCATTGGCCTATGCACGCGAGCGCCGCGCGCAACTGCAGGTGTTTCTGGGCGATGCGGATGTGGCCATGGATACGAACCATCTGGAACGCGCCTTGCGCGCGATACCAATGGGCAGGCGCAATTGGTTATTCTGCTGGACGGAGGTGGGCGCCAAGCGCGCGGGCATCATGCAGAGCCTGATCGTGACATGCCGTTTACATGACATTGACCCCTACACCTACCTGGTTGATGTCTTGCAACGCGTAGGCCACCACCCCGCCTCCAGAGTTTCAGAACTGACGCCTCGTCAATGGAAGCAGCACTTCGCCGAGAATCCATTGCGTTCACCATTACACGGTTTGGTAACGTAGGCAATAACGCCGGACAGTGACCGGTTACTTTGCAACCTCACGCTCGTAAACCGCGCGGCGGTACGGTAGCCAGTACCGGTGCATGGCAACGACGGCCTCCGGGATTTGCAGAGCTAGCTTGCTGCGCATTGCTGGTGTCTTGGTCAATGCGTCTTGCTCAGGGACAAAGTCATCCTCTCCCAACAGACCAATCGGTCGATACCAGGCCTGGCCCTGCGGTGTCTGCAATAGCGACGCCCACTCCGCTTGGCACAGGTGCACGCCCTGAGTAAAGCCGTAGGCCCAGCCCTCCGCGTCGTCATACTCGCGCCCCCGGTACACCTGCACGCACCAGTGCGGGTAAATCTCTGGCGGGTCTTCTTCCAGGCCGGAGATGACGCTATTGAACATGCGCATGATCAGTCCCAGAATCTGGTTGAGCTTCTCAATGCTCTCCACCGGCGGCATCATGCTGTCGCCCTTGCCCCAGATAAGCGGCATCCACTGCCGTGGCATCAGGGTCTTGGGGCCGATGGCGATGGCATGCAAATAGCCATCCAGCGTATCCAGAGTCATGCCCTCGTCGCACTTAGCCTCATAGAGCATGAAGTGATCAAGCTCGTCGGTCTCTTCGTCAGACAGGGGTTCAAAAGCTAAGGGGGTCATAGGACAACAGCGCGTTTACAGGTCAAGGATATGCGCGCCATTCTCGCCCAATTGTTGTCACGCGCAGTATGAAAATGACACGAGAACGCGGTGAGGAATTGATACACCTCGACTAACGTGCCAAGCCATCCGAACCATGGATGGGACTGGCAATGATTACGAACGAGGAGTACATGGAACTCAAGGTATTAAGGAAACACAGGCTGAGCTTGCGCGAGATATCGGTGCAAACTGGTATGGCAGTCAACACGGTGCGTAAGTATTTGGAGGGTGGTCCGCCGGCCATGAAGAAACTGCCGGCATGTAAGAGCAAGCTCGATCCATTCAAGGACTACCTGGCTGGACGTATTCAGGCGGCCAAGCCTGATTGGATTCCAGCAACGGTGCTGCGTC